>NZ_JAMSKZ010000019.1:0-55477 GCF_023806725.1 Lactiplantibacillus sp. C232 | reverse complement strand
CAAACTACAACACAATTTCACATCAATCCAGATAAACAGATAAGTGAAGAGAAATATCAAGAAGCTTTAAAAGCTTATTCAATTTTACCAGCAATATTTGATGATACCTTTGGGAGGGACGAAGATGCCTAAACACACTAAGAAACGTTCAACGATTAAACGGAAGCACCGGCGCATGAAGCAACACGCCGAAGCAAACAAAAAGCCGCCCGTTAAGGCGACCAGTCACGGGACCACTCGAATGACCGTTGTAAGTATAACATAAAAAAGCGCTGCCATCGCTGACCGCGCTACAACTAATTCCGAATAAGTTAATTATAGCATACGAAAGCGGAGGGGCGCATGATGGGCGAACAGCAAGTTATTTCAGATGAAATTTTTCCACCAATTGACCAGGAGAAAACAATTAAACAGGTGCGGCGGTTCCTGGATAAGAAGTTACCGCAAGCAGTTCGGGCGTCCGGCCATTCGGTCGCTGATTTAAAATCGCCTAGCATGGATGGCATGCCTAAGTCGGCCCCAGCTGGTAACTCGGCCGAGGGTCGGATTACACGCCGCCTGTACGCCGAACAGATTGTCCGACAGACTATTCAGGCAATGGCTCGTTGTGATCATGAGTGCCAGGAGATATTAGATCGGCTATATTTGCAAGGTTACAGCGACACGATGTGCTACATGGATATTGGCTACAGCAAGACGCAGTATTTTGACCGCTGGAAGCCATTGGCAATGCTACAGTTCGCACAGAGCTATTACCTAGAAGACCTGAATATTTACCAAAACCGAACTCAAACCGGACTTTAACCGAACTTTTTCCGAACTAAAGCCGGACTTCATAGCAATAAATTGGTGGTAAATTAGTATTATCGATAATTGGTTAGGGCGACAAATAAACGTTTTTCTGATAGCTCTAGCCGTTTTATGTGGCGGATTAAGGTAAATACGGTATTTATTATGCTGTATGTGGTTCGATTCCACATTGCCACTTTAGACGGGCACAGATGTACAGTTTGTGTTGCCTACTTGATTAAGTTGATATGATGGCCCGCCTATTAAGCAGATATGATCTAATTGGCAAGATGGCGGTCTCCAAAACCGTCTATGTTGGTTCAAATCCAGCTATCTGTGTAGCCGGCGGATTTATAAGGGGTGATGCGCTCCTCTCTGCCGCCGGCATTAGTCTTCGTGTTTAACGTCGGCCGTTGAATGCGAGTATCGCTGTGGGCTAATTGGTAAGCCACAATGGGATGTAGGTTCGAGTCCTACCAGCGATATTGCTATGTGATACAGCACCCAATGGGAGTTGACCGCATAACGCGTGCTTGTGGCGGAATAGGTAGACGGATAGTCAGACGCGAGTAACGGGTGTTGGTTGACAACCAGTATGTCCACACATCATGTAGGGTGCAAATCCCTACCAAGCACATTAAACGCGTCCGCGGCACCAAAACGGGAAATCTCCAAACTGCTCTCGCTTATTGGCGGGAGTTTTTGTATAGTTAAAGTAGTTTGGAGGGATAACATGAAAATTGTACAAATTATATTTTTTGGGGGAGTTGGATTATTTATTTATTTAGTAAGCTTATTTACACGTTTATCACCGGCAGATTGGAATGGATGGCTAGGGTTCTTCGGTAGCTTACTGGGATCAATTATTGCAATCTTAGGTGTATATTGGCAAGCTACTAAACAAAATAAACTTTCCCAAAAACAATTGAATAATGAAAAAGAGAGTCAATATAGACAGGCTCGGCCATTCTTTTTAGTTTCTCAGGAGAATGTTAACTTTAGAAATTTACTAATAGATGAGTTTGAAAAAAAACAAATGATGGAAGAGTCTGATTATGTAACGACAGTAATGAACCTTGATGCATGGGGCAAGTATAATGTTTATTTGACTGAAGATATTGACAGTGATTTAGTATATGAACAATCAATTAATTATTTAGTTATTCGTAATGTTTCAACCAAAAACATGTACGCGGTGAGGGTGTTTGTTTCAAGTGCCAAAAACAATGATAAAAAGATTAGTGACAATTCCATACAATTAAACGATTCTATGAATCAGGAAAATAGCGGCGGTAATACCAAGAGCATTTCAATAAATAAAATCGCAGCTAATAGTGATGCGTATCTATTATTTACTAATGAAAATCGTCATATTAATCAAGTTTGGGTTTGGTATATTACAGAAATAAGAGAGTCAATTAAACTGTATTTTAAAGATAAAGATGGTGAGCATGGATTGGAGTATCAGAGTGATGCGAAGCTGATCGGAAACCAGAAAGAAATGGAGGGAGACTACTCAGCTAATTATAACTTGGCTAGATTTAAAGAATCTAAAAAACTTTTTTAAACAAATGAAGTTATTTTTAATATGTGACGTCAACTTTAATAGCGTGGCGTCTTTTATTTCACAAAAAATTGTGAGGTGAGCGAATGGAACAAAAGGTAATCAAGAAGAAATTATGCACTTTGTTTCCAGCAATGATGACATTACATCAAGCGAAAAAGAAATGAGCAGGCCCGGTTGATCGCTGCTTTTTAGTGCATATGATTGTGAGGTGCTGTCATGTCAGTAATGATTCACAGTAAATACGGGTATGAGCCACCTGAATGGGTACAGGCTGATGCCCGGCTAGATAAGTGGTGCAAGAATAGAAAGCGTCGTGCTAAACAGCATGGCGCTTTTAGTTTGGATAAAAATAAGGAGGTGCAGCATGCGAGCGCAAAAGAAACCAATAGTTATTGAGTATGTTGAATTTAGAGGATTTGTCAATGGAAATAGTTCTTTTTCTGAACGCCCTGAATGGCTGTTAAAAGCTATTTATGATGATGACAAACTTAGATTCTTTGACGAAAAAGACACATTGACTATTGAAACCTTAGAGGGAACCATGACTGCTAATATCGGTGATTACATCATCAAAGGAGTTCATGGTGAGCTTTACCCATGTAAGCCAGATATTTTTAAGCAAACTTACGACTTACTAGATTAATTCTAAACCCGTCGATTTCGACTGGTTTAAAAACGGAGGTAACAGAAAATGAACGATGTTGAATTTACAAGTAAATGCAAAGCCTTAGTGCTGGACTACGCTAATGAACATTTAGACGTAACGGACGAAAAGCAAATCACTGTCGATAATGTCTTTATTGTTTGGCAAGCGAAAGCATTACAGAATAGCAAAGCGTTACTCAGCACGACCTTAAGTGATGGCATGTATTACGAGCTTACCTATAACGGTGATAAGGGTGAGATCTACCTAGACGCCTACAAAAAGTTTGAGAATCGATGCTACAAAATTTAGACTAATTAATTCCAATTAACGGAGGTGTGGTGGTATGTAATGACACGAAAGTTAACACCCAAACAGCAAAAGTTTGCCGATGAGTATATCAAGTCTGGAAATGCTTATCAAGCTGCTATTGAAGCTGGTTATTCGCGCAACTATGCAAAGGCACAATCTAGCAAATTGTTGGAAAATGTTGGAATTAAATCTTACATTGATGAGCGAATGGCCAAGATAGCTTCCAAGCGCATTATGGACGCCACAGAAGCCATTGAGTTGCTTACTAGTATCGCTAGAGGGGAAACTAAAGAAACGGTTTATATTGGCACTGCTGACGGCGTGTATGAGAAACACAAAGAAGCTGACTTGAAAACACGGATAAGCGCTACTAAGGAAATACTGAAGCGTTATCCGGATAACAATAAGCTTGTTGAACAACAGATTCGCAAGCTTAAAGCTGACGCGGATATTGCGGAGGCTAAGGCCAAAGTGGTATCTGATGAAGTAAATGAAGTGCGGGTTAATATAACTTACCCACCAGGGAGCGATGAAGCACATGGCGATGATTAATTTGGATATCAATCAGCTTGTTAGTTCAGCTTACTATCCGTTGTTTACCAGCCGTATGCGCTACCTTGTTTATAAGGGGTCTCGTGGTTCTGGTAAATCGTATGCTGCGGCAGTAAAAGTTTTAGTCGATATGATGGTATATCCGTACGTAAACTGGATCGTACTAAGACAATATGCTTATACACAGAAAGATAGCACGTTTGCAACACTAAAAAAGGTTGCTGCAGTGCTGGGTGTATATGACATGTTCAAATGGACTCAAAGCCCACTGGAAGTGACTTACAAGCTGACGGGCCAAAAGATCTACTTTAGAGGGATGGATAGCCCATTAAAGATTACATCAATAACGCCTACTATCGGCCAATTATGTCGTGCTTGGTACGAAGAAGCCTATGAGTTAAAAACACTTGATGCCTTTAACACGGTTGAAGAGTCCATGCGTGGCGAGCTTCCGGAAGGCGGCTTTTATCAAACGCTCATTACCTTTAACCCTTGGTCTGAACGGCATTGGCTCAAGCCAGAGTTTTTTGATAAAGACACAGCACGATCAGGTGTGTATGCAACAACAACGACATATCATGACAATGATCATTTGAATGATGATTATGTAGCAGCCTTAGAAGAAATGCTAACACGGAACCCAAATCGTGCGCGTGTAGCAGTTCTGGGTGATTGGGGAGTCGCTGAAGGCTTGGTATTTGATGGGCTGTTTGAAACGCGTGATTTTGATATGCAAAGTATTAGTCGTTTACCTAAATCAGTCGGCTTAGACTTTGGATTTAAGAACGATCCAACCGCTGGAATATTTATTGCAGTGGACCAAATCAACCATGTGATTTATGTGTACGATGAATTTTATAAACACGGCTTGCTCACTGGTCAGATTGCACAACAGCTTATTCAGCATAAGGCGTATGGGTTGCCAATTACGGCAGATAGCGCTGGTGCTAACTTGATTGCTGAACTTACACGAGTGCATGGCGTTCCGGGAATTCAACCTAGCGGTAAAGGTAAAGATAGTGTTGTTCAAGGGATTCAATACATGCAGTCTTACCGTTACGTCATAAGTCCTAGATGCAAAGGACTACTCGAGGAAATGAATCTATATGTCTATGATCGTGACAAGCAAGGGAACTGGCTGAATACGCCCGTCGACGCGAATAACCATGCGATTGACGCGTTGCGTTACGCTATGCAGAAATTTATGTTCGTCAAGAATGGCCAATACATGAGTTATCGTGACCGTGTGGCTGAATTAAAACAATTAGGATTGTGAGGTGAAATATATTGGATTTGGATAACATGGAAAATTTCAAACAGGCAATCATGGTATATCAAGAAGATCTTGAAAAGTTGACGCCTACACGGATTGCAGAGTTTATTAGACATCATTATAGTTATCAACGACCACGTTTACAACGGTTATTAGATTACTATCAGGGACACAATGACGACATTCTCGAACCTGATAATCGACGCAACGAGAAAGGGAAAGCTGACCATCGGGCGGTGCATTCATTTGCTAAATACATCGCTGATTTCCAGACATCTTATAGCGTTGGGAATGCAATTAATCTCAGTGGCGTGTCATCAGACAGCCTAGATAAATTTAATCAAGTGAATGATATTAATACCTTGAATTATGATTTGTTCCTGGACATGTCAACGTTTGGTCGAGCATATGAATACATTTATCACGGGGAAGATGGCATTGATCACAGCGTCAAGCTTGACCCAAGAGAGACGTTTGTTATTTATGATACTTCGGTAGACCCACAGCCGGTTATGGCCGTTCGGTATCATGAAGTACAGGATATTTCGGCAACAGGCGTTCCTGTGATTAAATATGTTCCTGAAACGTGGACTAAGGAAAAGCACGTTACTTATAAACCTGTCGATGTCGCTGGCTCGGTCACGGCGCCGGAACAAGCGGATGAACAAGTACAGTTTGCATTCCCTGTTATCGAATATAAGAATAACGCCTTTCGCCAAGGAGACTATGAAAACGTCTTAACATTGATTGACCTTTATGACGCAGCACAATCTGATACTGCTAACTATATGACCGACTTTAACGAGGCGTTACTTGTTATTGAAGGGAATATCGATACGTTATTTGATGACTCAGTGTTGTTACAATCAATAGACCCGAATGACGAAGAGTCTATGAAGAAATTAGCACAAGACCGACTAGAACAGCTGGAACGCATGCGACAAGCGAACATGTTGTTGATTAAGTCGGGGATTGATTCAACTGGTAAGCAGACCTCAGCCGATGCGAAGTACATTCACAAAGAATACGATAGCACAGGGACTGAGGTATATAAGAAACGGCTAGCATCAGACATCCACAAGTTCAGTCATACGCCGGACCTGACAGATGAGAACTTTGCAAGTAATGCTTCAGGGGTAGCGATGAAGTATAAAATTCTTGGTACGGTTGAGTTAGCAAGTACGAAGCGCAAACAGTTTGAACGTGGGTTAACTGCTCGCTATAATACTGTTTCCACTATTGAGGAAGCAGTGTCTGGTGAGTGGGACGTTGATGCGAATAAGATCAACTTTATCTTTAAAGACAATATGCCAACTGATGATATTGCAATCATCACGTCATTGGTTCAGGCGGGGGCGCAGTTACCGCAAGAATATCTCTATCAGTACCTGCCTAACGTATCTGATGCTGACGAAATTATCGACATGATGGATAAGCAACGTCAACGAATGGGTGGTTATGTCACTAAGAATGGGGTGCTAACTAATGGAACAAGCGGTACTGGTTACGGCGATGAGGAAGTTCGCGGACAGCAAGGCGAACCAGAAAACCAACGAACGAGCAATTAAGTCGGCGGTCAATGGTGACATGCGAGGATTACTTGATTGGTGGTACAAATTTATTGGCAAGTATCCACAATACAGTCATGCAACTGATAACCAATTGCCAGACCAAGAACTGCTAAATGAGATTCAATCTGTGGCGATGGAGTCGGACATTAGACAGCGTCAAATTGCCACTAATTCTGAGCTTATCGCTTATGCCGCGCTAGTATATGCAACCAAGACAGGTATTGAATTAAACAAGCAGTTGAATGCTTATTTTAGAAGAGTCGCTAAGTCAACGGTAAATAAGATTAAATCTTTGTACCCTAAGGCGTCAAAAGGTGACATACAAGCTTTGGTTGATGGTGTAATTGCCGATGTTAATTGGTCAGATCGTATTTGGTCAAACATGGATGAGCTGCAATATGATGTTAGTCGCATCATGAAGCAAGCCTTGCTGACTCATACCAACCCTGTTGATGCTGTTGCAGAGATTCGTAAGCGATACAACGTGCTAGATTACCAAGCACGCCGATTATTGCGAACTGAGAGTGCACGCATCATGGCGGAGGAGTCCATCAGAGCCTCTAAGGAAGCAGGCTACAACAAGTTAAGGTGGGGTTGCTAACACTGGTGCTTGTCGTATTTGCGCGCCACTTGACGGCCGTGTATTTAGCTATCGTGAAGCAGATGGTATGATTCCCCGGCATCCTAATTGTCTATGCTCGTGGGTTGGTGTTGATGAATAGAGAGGACTGATAAAATTGCCAAAACAAGAAGTTGAACTTAACAACCAAATGATGATTAAAATTATCAAAGATTTAGTAAATGAAGTTAACGATAGTTACCCGCTGAATATCAAAGTTGATGCTTACCAAACACAAAATTACCACGATTTAACGATTAAAATTCGGAGGGGCAAAGGCGCTGAAAAAGAATGTCACTCACACTTTGAGACTGGTCAAATCCTTACAGTATCAATCTAATAACTTATTGACCCGAGCAAGTCATAAAACTACTTACAAATAAATAGCGTGAAGTAATAGACGTGTGAATGTAGTCGGGCAAATGTGTGGCTGGGTTCTTATAACATGTCTTTTTGTTTTGGGCTAAGGAGGAACCAATACAATGATTGAACTTAAAAAATTATCAATGAATTTACAATTTTTTGCCGATCCTAATCCTGACCCTGATCCCGAAGATCCCAAAGAGGATGAGCCGGTGACTCTTACTCAAAAGGAACTACAGTCAAAGCTTGACTCAGAGGCCGATAAACGTGCCGCTAAGGCTGTTGAAACAGCCAAGGCTAAATGGGAAGCGGATAATAAACAAGCGTTGGAAGACGCTAAAAATGAGGGTGCTAAGCTTGCTAAAATGTCAGCAGCTGAAAAGGCAGATGCTGAAATGCAAGCTCGCGTTGCAGAAATTGAGAAACGTGAAGCTGCACTGAAACAAAGCGAATTAAAGGCAGCTACTAAAGCATTACTGCAAGATAATGGCTTACCTGCTGATATGAGTGACACGCTTATTGGTTTAGGCGATGCGGAAGCCATTAAGAATGCAGTGGAAACTTTAAAAGGTAGTATTGATGCTCAAGTTAATCAACGTGTTGAAAAAATTGCAACAGGAACTAAGCCCGTTTCTGGTTCTTCTCAACTCGGTAACTTGAATGACGTTTCAAAAAAGGATTTCGATTCGATGACAGCAGCAGAACGGCTTGAACTATTTAATAAAAACCCAGATAAATTTAACGAAATTACAGGAGGAACAAAATAATGGCTGATGAAATTACACAATTAGCAGATTTAGTAAACCCACAAGTACTTGCTCCAATCGTTTCTTATGAACTGAAGAATGCTTTACGTTTTACCCCGTTGGCCAGCGTTGATAGTACGCTTCAAGGACGCGCTGGTAATACGCTAACATTTCCTAAGTTCACTTATATTGGTGATGCAGAAGACGTTGCAGAAGGCGCAGCAATTCCTTTAGATAAACTGGGGACTACTACTACTAACGCAACGGTCAAGAAGGCTGCAAAAGGTACAGAAATTACTGATGAGGCAGTTTTAAGTGGGTATGGCGATCCGGTAGGAGAATCAACAAAGCAGTTAGGTTTAGCGATTGCTAATAAAGTTGATAACGATATTTTAGCTGCAGCATTAACCGCAACTCAAACAGTTGATTTTGGAGCAAATTCAGATATGGTCCAAGCAGCACTTACTAAGTTCTCTGATGTTGGCGATGCAGATGATAGTCCAGTTGTAGCCGTTATGAACCCGGCCGATGCTGCCGCGCTTCGCAAATCAGCTCGTAATGAAGGAACGGGCTCTGATGTTTCACAAAATGCATTAGTCAATGGAACCAACTTTGCGGTATTAGGCGTTCAAATTATTGAATCTAATAAAGTTTCAGCCGGGCAAGCTATTTTCGTGAAGATTAACTCTGCTAGCCCAGCATTAAAATTAGTTATGAAGCGCAACGTTGAAGTAGAAAACGACCGGGATGTAATTCACAAAACAACAGTACTGACTGCTGACGAACATTATGTAGCATATTTGTACGACCCTACTAAAGTGGTATTGGCAAAAAAAGCGTAACGCCGAATAATACTACCGCCATCACGCCATCACAGAAGACGGCCAGTATTAAAGTAGGCGATACCCGCAAAGTTACAATCACGACCGAACCAGCTGACGCTGACGATAGCGCAGCAGTAATTGCAGCAGTTACTTGGAAGTCCAGTGATGACAGTAAAGCAACTGTTGCAGCTGACGGCACAATCACAGCGGTTGCAGAAGGAACAGCAACTGTCACGGCAACTTCTGGTGAGTTTACTACTGATATTGCTGTAACCGTTACAGCAAGTGAATAATGAATTAAAAAGCGTTGCAATTTGTAGCGCTTTTTATTTTGGCTTAGGGAGTGAAATAGATGGATATTTTGAATGCAGTCAAATTACGGGTCGGAATTAAAGACGAACTTCAGGACGATTTACTAAATGAATTAATTAGTGATGCTAAAGCCCGTGTGTTGGCGTACATCAATCAGGATGGCGTTGTTAATAAAGCATTACCCGACAACGTAGACTACATCATCAAAGAAATTGTTGTGCGGATGTACAACGCGATTGGTGATGAGGGTAAGGCTGCTTCAACTGAAGGAGAGGTCAGCAATACCTGGTTAAAGATTGATTTAAGCGAATGGGCTAGTGATCTCGATATTTACCGTGAGAGTTTTCGC
Organism: Lactiplantibacillus sp. C232; assembly: GCF_023806725.1. Lineage (NCBI taxonomy): Bacteria > Bacillati > Bacillota > Bacilli > Lactobacillales > Lactobacillaceae > Lactiplantibacillus > Lactiplantibacillus sp. C232. The sequence goes on along the minus strand of NZ_JAMSKZ010000019.1, from coordinate 45,557 downwards.
CGGCGTCGTGGGGGGTTCCGATTTGTATGAGATACAACGATCGTATTCAACTCATATATTTCGATGGACCGGAAGATGACTTAACTGGTGAAGTATCGAAACGTAAAGTTACTCTACCGGCGACGATTGTCCCTGTAACGGATGCTAACAAATTAGCTACTTATGGATTGCTTAAGACGGTGGTTTTTGAAGTTCATTTAAAGAATCAAGTTGATATTCCTGATCGTGTAGTTTATGAGAATGTCGAGCGTCGTGTAATAACTGCTATTCGTGGTAGGAAAGTGAGGGTGCTGACATTTGGCTAACAGTGATTTCAACGTTTCATTTAAAGGATTAGACGACTTATACAAGACGTTTAACGTTGCGGGAGCCAAAGCCCCAGACCATGTTGCAATTGCTATGAAGAAGACTTTGTCAGAAGCGTCCGATCGTTCTAAACGATTAGCACGAGTTGATACAGGTTATATGTGTAATAACATCATTGCTGATCCTGTTAAAAAGAACAAAAACAGCGTTGTGGGAACCTATACTTCTCGTGCTGACTATTCAAGCTATAACGAATATGGCACTTATAAGATGAGTGCACAGCCATTCATGCGGCCTGGGGCCATTGCGGCAACGCCGTTCTTCTATCAAGCGGTTAATGATGAGCTGAATAAGGTGGTTTTCTAATGGAATTGACGGAGTACTACAAAAGGTTGCGGTCGGCATTACAAGCAAATGGATTCAGAGTGTTTTTTAGACAGCCACAGCCTGATGATGAACTACCACTTGTACACATTAATGTTCACACTGATTTAGACGTTTCAAGCAAGACCGATACGCTCAATCAAGTAGAACAGCAGATTGATTACTACGCCGAGGGGGGGACCTCGCCGGTTGCGGTGGAATCAGATATTGCAAAAGTAAAAAACGCACTATCACGCGTTGTCCAATGGGACTCGCTTACAACACAGATAACTAAAGACACCAGTACTGGGCGGGACCTAAGTCGTGCAATGTTCTTAGTTAAAATCACAATTTAAAAATAAGGAGCTGCAAACATGGCAGATAAAACAATTAATAACGGTATTACGTATGTTAAAGACACACCTGTTCGTGGTAAAGACGTTTGGTACTTTATCCAATCAACTGACCCTAAGGTAGCACCAATTGGAAGCCCCGCAGTATTACCGGCTCACCAAACGTCTGGTGATACGTCTATTGAGGGTGATTCACTAGATGAACAAACTAAGATGGGCAGAGTTATCGCTGCGTCAACGAACGAAGACTCTATTGAAATCACGATTTACAAGGTACCAGGTGATAAGACTGGTGGTATTATCAACGGTGCTAAGCACCATGGACGGCAAGTCAAAGTATGGCGTGTTGAAGTTGATCCACGGCTTGCAATTGTCGAGGGTGACCACAAGGCATATCCAGCAATGTTCGGTTATGGAGTTGTTGACAGTAACGATATTTCCGATGAAGATTCTTTCAGCGAAATGGACTTTACTTTGAATATCATCGGAAAGCTTGCTGACAAGAATGCTGATGGCACTGACGCTACATTCCCGTTGAGCGACGAGCAAATTGCTGCATTGAACCAACTTTACAACTTTGAACGTCCTGGTGAAACTGAAGGTGAATTCAGTGACGCGGCTGGTCAAGACGACGAACGGGCAACTGATATTACGGTAACTCCAAGTAGCGTCTCGGTAGCCGTATCAGGTACTAAACAATTAACAGTCAGTGCAGTACCTTCGGATGCGGCCGATAAGGATGCAGTCATTGCTGCTGCTATTTACGAGAGCGCTGATGTGGCTACAGCCACAGTCAATACATCTGGATTGGTAACAGGTGTTAAGGCTGGATCAACGACTGTCACGATTAAATCAGGGAGCTTTACAAAGACCGTCAATGTTGAAGTAACTGGTGAATAAAACAGAAAAAGGGGTACTCCACAATGAAAATTAATGATAAAGAAGTTAAATTCAATTTTAAGGCATTTTTCCGTGCAAACAAGATTCTATCAACAGCCCCCAATGCTGACGATGGGGCTAGCCAACTTTGGTTACAATTTGTGACTGACAACGAAATGGCTGTTCCCAATGCAGTTCAAGTATTATTGTCCGGCATTTCAGAAGATAAAGTCGCAGATCTGATGGATAAGTATGAAGAAGATGGTCAGTTTGAACAATTACGTGCTGACTTACAAGATGAGTTGCAGAAGTCAGGTTTTTTCCGTCGCGCCGCCACACACTGGATCAACTTGGTAGACAAGTATCAAACCGGGAAAAAGGCGGAAACGGAAGAGGAAAAGATGAAGCAGCAAGTTCAGAAAGATACGTTGGACGCAATGCGCAAGAGTCTCTCATAATTGATTTCGCAAGAATGGGGATAACCGATGTCGGTTATCCCTTTTCTTTGTATAAGTGGGAAGCCAGGGCATTGATGGATGGCTTACAGTTACGAGAGCTTGATAAACGACGAGCACAATTGAATCAATCTGTTTATACTGCAGGTTTAACTAATGCACAGAAGCCACAACGTGCATTAAATAAGATGCAGCGGCAGTTAGACAAGACAGAAAAAGAAATTATAAACCGCTCTAGCAATTCTAAACGAAGAAAGCCAACCGCTGAGTTGATTGCAAAAGTTAACAGACTGTTTGGAAACAAACCATAAGGAGGTTAGATTATGGCACAAGTAACCGCCACTTTTACCGCCAATATTAGTGGTTATGTCGCAGCAATGAGCCAGATGAATAGTTCTACTCGCAGCATGCAGAGTGGTATTTCAGGGCTAAGTGGCAGAGTATCCCAAGGCATGTCCACTATTGGTAAGGTAACTACTGCCGCCGGTGCTGCAACTACCGCTATGGGTGTTAGCGCGTTAAAATCATACGGTACATTCCAACAATCTCTTAACAAGGCTGCAATCATTGCTGGTGGTACCTCAAAGGATATTGGTGAGTTAGCAGACATGGCTAACAAGATGGGTGCTGAATTACCACTTAGCGCTCAAGATGCAGCTGACGCCATGGTCTCAATGGCGCAAGATGGCGCGTCTATTAAAACGATTACCAAAGAGTTCCCAGCAATTGCAGAAGCAGCCACAGCGACGGGAGCTGACTTGCAGACGACTGCTGGAACAGTTCAGCAAGCTATGAACGTGTGGGGGAAAAGCCTAAAGTCACCAGCACAGGCTGCAGCAATTCTTACTCAAACAGCTAACCTGTCTAACGCAAGCATTGAAGACATGTCAGGCGCTATTAGTAATATTGGCGGTATCGCAAGTCAAGCCGGGTTCAGTATGGGGAGCATGACCGAAGCTGTAGGGCTTCTAACTAACAAAGGTTTTACAGCTCAACGTGCTTCACAAGATTTGGCACATGCCATTATTCAGATGGAAGCTCCTTCTGATAAGGCTGCAGGGGAAATGAAAAAATTAGGATTATCATTTACCGATGCACAAGGTAACATGAAATCATTTCCCACTATTCTTAAAGAAGTAGCTGCTGCAACTGATGGTATGAGCGCTGCACAAAAAACCGCAGCGCTCAAAACTATGTTTAACACTGCCGGCATGCAAGCAATGTTGCCACTGCTAAGCTCAGTAAAAGATGAATCAGGTAACACGGCAACATCATGGTCAGCTTATGCAAAAGCACAAGACGGTGCTAGCAGTTCGACAGCTACTGCTACTAAATTCTTACAGGATCAAGCTAATGAAATGCAACAAAACATTGGTTCGAAGATCGAACAAATTGGCGGTAACTGGGAATCGCTTAGAAATAAGTCACTTGCTGCTAAAGGCGGCGTAAACAGTGCGATGGTTGATATGATTAATCAGACTATCACATGGGCAACTGACAGTAATAGCAGTATTGCTCAAGTGGCTAGGAGTTTTATTGGATTGTCACCAGTTATTGGACCAGCTGTTACAGCAACTGGGGCTTTTATTACTAGTGCAGGCAAAATAGTAGGTGTTGCAAGTGGTGCAGCAAAAGGATTATTCAATATGGGTAAAAGCATTATTGGAATCCCTGGGAAACTGCTTGGAATCGGGAGTGCAAGCAAAACGGCTGCCGAAGCTGTTACACCATTAGGGAACGCAACTAGAACTAGTGCGAACGCAGCGGCATCTTCAGCAGCAAACTTTTTATCAATGGGCGCTGCGATTGCATTAATTGGTGCAGGTGTTTTAGCTGCTTCAACTGGTATTGCCATTCTAGTACAATCCGCAATCAGTCTAGCAAAAGCTGGTAGTGGCGCACAAGAAGTTATGGCTGCGTTGGCTTTTGGAATTGTTGCGGTGGCTGGGTCATTTGCATTGCTCGGGCCACTGTTAACAGCTAACGCGGTTGGTATTGGGGTGTTTGGTGCGGCGGTATTAGCCGTTGGCGCTGGAGTCGCTGCATTCGGATTAGGCGTTAAAGAAGTTGCCCAAGCTATATCGACACTTTCAAGTAACGTTAACAGCATTGTGCCAGTGTTAGCAGCGTTAGGCGTTGGGTTTGCAGCCATGATGACTGAATTCATTACTACAACAATAGCAGCTGTTCCTCAAATTGTTGGTGCAATTTTGGGCATGATGACGAACTTAATGAACACGATTGCGGGACAAGCCCCGTCGATTGCAGCTGCGTTCTCAAACATGATGGTTAGTTTAATGACGGCAGTATCAACGCACGCACCAGCCATTGCGTTAGCATTTACGACAATGCTTGTTTCCGTTATGAACGCTGTAACTCAAAATGCACCCGCTATTATTACGTCATTTTCTAATATGCTAATTGCATTAATGACTTCCATTTCAACAAATGCACCCGGAGTTATTGCTTCATTCACGGCTATGATTGTGAGTTTGATAAATTCATTAACGTCGGCTATCCCATCATTGGTTTCAGCAGGTGTAGGATTTGTGGTTGCATTGATTGGTGCAATTGGTAGTCAAGCACCAGCATTACTTGCTGCGGGGATTGCGCTGGTTGGTCAGCTAGCACAGGCATTTGTTACTGAAATGCCTATACTAATTCAAATTGCTGGAGCAACGCTAGCCGCTGTGATTGCGGTTTTGGCTACTTATGCCGGTCAAATGACCGCGATTGGTGGCATATTGCTAAAAGCTTTGGCAGCTGGTTTCACAGGGCAAAAGTATGATGCTATTGGAGCAGCTACTGACGTCATACAATCTTCAGGTGCAGCTGCATCTTCCGCCGGGCAAGCGGCGTTTAAAGCAGCCGGTGGCAACGCTGCTATTCAATCGGCGCAAGCAATTGCTAACAGTACGGGTAAGCATCAATCAGCTGGTGCTGCAGTTGGTAGAGCCGGCGCTTCAGGTGTTAGCTCTGCTTCTGGGTATTTCACATCTGCTGGTGTAAAAGATGGTAGTGCGGCTGCCAGTGGATTAAGCAGTAAAACAGGTAGTGCACAATCATCAGGATCATCAGTCGGGCGTTCAGGTGCTTCAGGGATTAGCTCAACAGCAGGCTACTTTACTTCTGCCGGTTCTAAAAATGGTGGAGCAGCGGCCAGCGGTATTAGTAGTCGTACTGGTAGTGCTAGGTCAGCTGGTTCTAGTCTCGGTAGTAGTGGCGCCAGTGGTGCTCGTGGTCAACAAGGGGCTTTTAGTTCAGCTGGTAGCTTCCTTGGATCAGGGTTGGTAAATGGTATTGGCAGCATGGTTGGTGCTGTTATGTCAGCAGCTGGTCGTTTAGCTAGTGCTGCGGCAAGCAAAATTCAAAGTGCGTTGAAAATTCATTCACCATCGCGAGTAACTTATGCATTCGGTGGATATTTTGGTGCAGGCTTCGTAAACGGGATGGAGTCAACAGCAGTTGATGTTTCTAAAATGTCAGCTAACCTTGCTAATAGTGCAGTATCAGGATTGAATGGTGTTAATACAAAAGATTTTACTGATAGTATTAATTCAGTTGCCAGCGATATAAAAACGGGTGATTTGGCAATGCAAGCTGCTAGTTATTCATCAGGTGATATGGACCAAAATATCGATACCGATAACTGGGTACAGCCAACATATGTTGTTCATAATGAGATTATCGGTGACAAGATTCGAACGATTGTTAGTCAAGGTGATGCAGATGCACGCGTACACAACAAGTTCTTTATTAATTAGCGAGGTATAAATATGGATTTATTAATTGAAAAGGGCGATAGCCGTACGTATTTGAGCCAGTTAAAAGTGTTAGTGACTAAGTTTGAAGAAGGTGCACCGGCAATTACTCGAAACAGTACTCAGATTCAAGGGCGAAACGGCAACGTTGATTTTGGCGGATGGCACACTAGCAAAGAAATAGAGGTTGAAGGCTTCTATCGTGCTGATGACCTAGACGAAGAGACGATATTGCGAGAAAGACTTTATGCGTTGTTATCAGATACTGACGGGTTTTACATTACTGAAATGCGCGGAGAATTAACTCCTGACTTTGAACGGCCAGGAGAAAACGAGGGTAACTTATATGAACAGCTAACTACACGGCCAAGCCACAAGCGGTTCTTTGTGTATGCGAAGTCAATTGAACCTGAACTGCAGGGGAATATTGGCGGCGCCGTGTTATACAAGTTAACGATGACATTTATAACGATGAAACTGCCTTACGGTGAAAGTGTGCCACGGGATTTAAATATTACGGCAGAGGTTCCATATTTGGGCGAAAATTTATTGCGTGATTCGGCTAATCAATCTAGTAATGATTGGTATACTAAGAACTCTGGTTGGGCTTCTGATATTGGGACGTATTTAGGTTCAAGAGCTAATAAGTTATCCGTTGCTTGGAATAATGCCAGATACGCATTTAGTTCGGTTGCTCAGTTAATAAATACAACCGATACGTACACTTATAGTATATACGTTAAGGTGGTAGGAGTAGACCCCTCAACTCTTTCTGACTCTTATGCTATAGCGTGGGAGTCATTAGCCACTTCTATAAATGGCAAATGGACTAGGCTTAACACGCTGTCCGGCAATGGTTGGCAGCGGGTTATCGAGAAATTTACGTTTAATACAAACGTGCCTGACCCAAATAATCTATATAAACAAAGCATGAGATTTGAACTTTCAAGCAGTTTACCGGACGGAGTATTTATATACTTTGCCGCTCCAAAGCTAGAAAAAGGTACCACAGTCACACCTTATAGTCCAGCACCATCAGATCCCGGCTATAACAAATGGTACCTTGATACGTATTACAATACTGATAACTTAGTTATTCCGTATGCCGGCACGGTGCCTTGCAGTCAGCTGGAGCAAGGATTCATTATTGAATTTACTGCCAAGCAATCGGGTAGCGGTCTATTGCTTACGCTAAACGGCACGGAATTTAAGCATACTGGGTCGCTGTTTAGTGGTGATGTTATTGCTCTTTCTGGGTATGAATATACTAGAAATTCGATTAGCATTGTCAAAAATACAAACAAGGCTTACTTTAAACTTTTACCAGGTGTTACAAACAAAATTTCTAGTTCACTCGCAGGTGAAATCAGAATTTTAAACTTTCAAAATCTGTATGCGTAGGAGGTGGTTAATAAATGACAGTCTTTAGAGATGTTAGCAACAAAGAATATGTTGCTGATACGGAAATCAAAGTAACTGAGGGCATTAATGGTGAAAAATCATTAACGGGTACAATCTACTTTGGCACTAGTGTTAAGCAAGGATTGGCAAAAGGGTGGACAATGCTCTTCAAGAACGAGGAATATGCGGTTATTACATTTAAACATAACGATAGTGACAACACAGTCACATTCTCAGCTGTCCAGATGTTCTTCTATACCTTGAATAAAACGGCTTTTCATGAAGAATGGAACGGATCACACCCTTTGAACGAGTATCTTCGAGCAATCTTTAATGGTACTGGGTATTCTTATGTTAACGAGACGAATACAGCCGCGTTTACTAAAGAGAATTGGGGATTGAAAAATAAGCTTGATTTATTCAATGATATCATCAAGCAAATTTCTGCTGAGTTCTATGTAAATGAAAAGACCGTGTATATTAAAGATAAAATTGGTTCCGATTTAGCCACCGTAGTACGACAAGGTTTTAATTTGGAAAAGGCTGAGATTGAGACTGATAATAGTTCATTTGCTACTTATGGCGTCGGATTTGGTGCTCACAGTGATCCAGATGACCAAACTACACCGCGACTGAATGTTGAGTATTATAGCCCGCTATATGATATGTACAAAGCAAAGTTTGGAAAAATAGAAGCGGACCCGGTAGATGATGAACGTTATACGATTGCTGAAAATTTACTTGATGCTGTCAAAGCAAAAGTTGACAATAGTTGGAGTTTATCAATTACCGTCTCACTATTAGATTTGCAAACTGCTGGTTACCCGTATGCAATGGCAACTCCTGGCGACACCATAACAATTGTTGATGAGTCACTGGGTTTTGAAGATCAAGTTAGAATAACTAAGGTTAATAGTTCATACGATATCAACGGTAGTCGAATCACCGTTGAAGTTACCTGTGGTGATTTGACTATGGCACAAAAAGAATCGGCTGGTTCGTCCAATATCAATAACATTATGAACGACATCATAAATGGTAACGCAGTTCTTCCCAACGCATGGTTTAGTAGTCAAATGCAGATTGCGACAGATAGTATTCTGGCAGCTCGTACTGAATTAAAGTTCACAGATCAAGGAATCATTGCTATTGATAAGAACGACCATAACAAGATGGTCATTCTTAACTCTGCAGGTCTCGGAGTATCAACAGATGGCGGTCAAACGTTTAAAACAGCGATTACCGCCGAAAGCATTGATGGCCAGAATATTAATATCAAAAACCTTAATGCTAGTAATATTATCGGTGGAATAATCAATGGTATCACTTATAATACGGTTGACGATGATACCAATTTTAGAATTACCTTACAAAAAGGTATGATGGAATATTATTACGACGGTAACTTGTTGGGCGGATTATATGCTACCGGTGACGCTAGCACCGGCAAAGTTAACGGCTTTGCTATTTGGAATCATCCCGGATATATCTTCAGTATTAACCAGTCTGACGATACTGGGGCACAATCTAAAGCCGTTTTTCAAATCCCCGCAAGTTCGACAATCGAAGACAGAGAATATAATTTATACGGATATGCGTTAAGTGATCTTGCAACAAAGGGCAATTTATATTCGGCTAAAGATTATTACACTGATGGTAATATCATCAGCCAGAGCGATAGCACTTTCTGGATTCAAAATCCTAATCAAGTTACGATAAGTGGTAATGGTGGTAAAGGGAATCAACTTAATGTTTATGGTGATCGTGTGGATGTTTTAGGTGATTTCACTGTTTATAATGGTACTAAGAACGCCGCGAATGTCACACGCGATGGTATTCGTATGACTCCTGCTTATGAAATGGCGGAAAGCTATTTTGGCGACATGGGAGAGTCAAACACAGATGATAACTGCCGAGTGAAAGTGTCAATTGAAGAACTGTTTAGTGACACTGTCAATACTTCAGTTCCGTACCAAGTATTTTTACAATCATATAGTTCAGCTCATGTATGGGTTTCATCACGAGATGAGGCCTTTTTTGTTGTCCAAAGTGATGTGCCGAATGCTAAGTTTGCCTGGGAAATTAAAGCAAAGCGTCGAGGATATGAAAATAATCGATTAGTTAAGTCCACAATGTCCTATCAAGACGTTCAAAATATTGAAGAAAATGGCGGAACACTCAAATATGAAGCTGACCATTACAAGGGAGATAATCTAAATGAGCATTAGAAGTTATGAAATAAATTTGGATAGTTTTAGCTCTCTAATTCCTGAACCAATTGTAGGACGCCAAGGCGATAAGAATGGTGCTGTTACTTTGTACGTCACAGTTACGGATCGCGGGAGTGCTGTTGATTTAACTGAGCAAACTATTAATTTAATGGCAAAGACTGCAAAAGGGGCTGCAATTATTGCAGATAACGCAGGCGTCACCATTACGGATGCCGTTAATGGCAAGTTCACTTATGAGATTCCCAATGCGTTATGGTCTGAAGCGGGGAAGATAAAGGATGCTTATTTCTCATTAAATGATACGGATGGTCAGCAAACGACATACGACTTAATTTTTATTGTTAAAAAAGCTATCGACATTAGCCAAGATAAAGCCGAAGACTACATTACCATCATTGATGGAACATTGAGGGATTTAAAGGTAAAAATAGATGCAATTTACGAGGAATATCAAAAAGGCTCATTTTACAGTCGTAATGAGATTGATGAATTTAACGCTGATTTTGAAACCCGAATATCTAGCAATGAGAGGTATATTGGTGATGTGAAAAATAATTCAAGTGACGCATACATTACTAGTCTTAAAATTTTATTACGTTGCGGTTGGCAAGAACCGTCATCTGGATGGTACCCGCAGGGTTTCTCGGTCAATAAAGATAGCAATGAGTTATACTTATCGACCCAAATTACTGGTGGCACAGAAACACGGATCGAAATCCACGATTTAAAAACTGGCGAGTTAAAAGGGATGAAGTCCTTCGTCAATGAAGCGAACTCATTCTCAGAAGGCATTCCATACTTCTATAACGCCAATGGAGAGCTGTGTTTCATTGTGTCAGTTGTAAATGGCGACGGTTATGCCATCTTTAATTACGATACGGGGAAAATTGGTGACAATATCCTAATTAATGGAAAGTTTAAATGGGGGATTGAAGGCGGAAATTTCGTTACGACAGATGCTTTTTTAGAGAGCATAACTAAATATTCAGTTTATGATTGGGAATCAATCAAGGCGGGAAGTCCGAAATTACAACAAGATGTCTATACCGAAACAACTGGTACTCTTTTCGCAAAAGCACAGGGATTAACAATGTCTAACGGCAACGTATATTTGGCAATGGGGGCTTATGGGACAACAATTGGATTGCAGTCATATAGTCAAAATGGAAGAATTGTAAAGCAGGTAGAATTTAACAAGCAAAGTATGGCAGAATTTATTAATAGCCAGTATCCTGGAGCTATTTCAGAAACAAGCGATTATTTGCTAGAGGCCGAAGGCGCGTACACATTAGGACACACATTGTTAATTGGGGCCGTTATTGAAGGATATTTTTATTTAGTAACTTCTGGATTGCCGGACGGATATAAAGTGCAAACTAATATTCCAGTAAATGACAATAAATCTGACTTCCAATCATTACCTGTTGGCAGTGACATTTTGATGCTACCATCTGGTAAGTATGAAGGATTTTCATTTGTAAATGGACCATTGGGACCAGAAGATACTTCGATTATTCAAGTTACAGTCGAAATAAGTAATAATGGAAGAAAAATCATATCTGTAACTCAATCATCCACCGGTAATCAATGGACTAAGACCGTACACACTGACGGTAAAGGTGGTAGTGAGGATTGGTTAGTAAAAACTGGTTCTGCTTTTGTAAATACTGATGTTAACCCTAAGAATGGTATAACGGCTACTAATATATCTTACTTCAAAGAAACCCAAGGCAGCTTTGCGAAAAAAATTGAATTAAGAATTGATAAAGCTACTAATATACCAGTTAACGCATATACCATAATTGCCAGCATACCATCAGATATAGCCCCAACCCATCAAGTGGCACTTGTAATTCCTGCGTACAACGCTATGAGTAATCATGACAAATATGCCAGTTTATGGGTGACTACTGGTGGTGATGTTTACATTGCAACAAGTACAAGTGCTACGAAGTCAGATATATATTCTGCTGTGATTGATTGGGTGAAATGGTAAAGGAACATGACAATGTATGAACATTTAGTAAAAAATAGGTTTTGGTTCTGGGATGCACTGCGAACATACGGACTAGGAATTTACTTTATCATCAAGCACAACACGTTTGCATTTGAGCCACCACAGCCAACGTTGCTTGATGTGCTTGATGATCCACCTATGATATTTTTGTTGGCTTGTGTTGGAACGCTAGCACTAGTTTATTCGCTGTGGAATGTACATTCACATTATTACAAGCCACTAATGACCGGACTGCTCACTTTTGTCTGGTTATTTTTTATGATTGCTTTTGGCGTTCATGATTTTGGGACACAGCGTTATGTTAGTTTTGAAAGCATGTATGCCATGTTTGTTTTAGGATCGACCATTTTTGAAATTGTAATTGGGGATGATTAGGGGTGAGCGATGCTGTTATCGTAGCCTTGATTACCACAGCGGGTTCAATATTCGTTGCGGTCTTAACGATGTGGAACAGCAATAAGGCCGCCAGCAGCGATTCTAGAGACAAGTTGAAAAAGGAAAATGAGGCACTTAAAAAAGAAAACGCGGAGAAACAAGAGATTATTGACTATTATAGAAGGAGAGATGGAAATAAATGACAAATCTAATTCAATTAGCCAACGGCGGAACAATTGTCGCTATTGGTGTCGTGGTGTTTTTGATTATTTGGGCGCTAAAGGGCACCAAGTTCAATAATCAGTATTTACCAATTGCAGCTGAGTTTATCGGTGCCGTGATTGGTATTTTTATTTCATTGGCAATGGCCGATACCTCATGGGTAGTTGGTATGGTAGATGGACTAGCTGCTGGTGCCGTTAGCGTTGGCGGTAACGAGCTAGTTAAGTCACTTCTGAATACTTTTAGCACGGATGGGGGGACCAAATAATGAGTTTAAATGGTATTGATGTTGCCAGTTATCAGGCTGGTATGAATGTAGGCGAAGTGATGGGTGATTTTGTGCTAGTTAAAGCCACCGAAGGGGTAGACTATACTAATCCAGAGTTTAGTAGACATGCAAAGCAGACTTTGTCAGCAGGCAAGAAGCTAGGTGTATACCACTTTATTCGAAACAATTCAGATATTAAGCAGCAGGCTGATTACTTTTTAACGGTTGTTAAGCCATATATTGGTAAGGCGATGCTGGTTCTCGATTTCGAAAATACGAGTGGTTCAACCATTCAGAATCAAGCGGGAGTTGGCTTAGCCAAGCAGTGGCTTGATTACGTGTATCAAAAAACCGGTGTTCGGTCGCTACTATATACTGGTATTAGCTGTGAAAATTCATTGGACTGGTCAGCCTTAGTTAATGCTAATTATGGATTGTGGATTGCACAGTATAACAACTACAACGTTGTGAATGGCTATCAACCACGAGATTTATATGGTAGTTTGAAGCATTGGAAGACAGCGGTAATGTTTCAATATACAAGTACTGGACAGTTACCGGAATGGAATGGTAACTTAGATTTTGATGTTTTTTATGGTGACAAGGCTGCTTGGGATAAGTATGCTAAGGCAACCAAGGTGCCTGAAACGGATAACCCAACAATGAATCCAAGCGAACCAAGTGGTGCTAAATGGGTGAAAGAGAATAAATCTTACATGCTTAAAACAGCTGTTAAACTTCGAACTGCACCAGCAACAGATGCTAGCGTGATTGCAGTGTTACCAGCAGGTTCAACTGTTAAGACTGATCAGGCTATCATTCAAGGAGGATATCGTTGGGTGCGCCAACCACGTTCGAACGGCTATGGTTATCTAGCAACTGGTCCGGCAAGCAATACGCTGGAATACGTCGAAACTGGTGCTTCTCACGCGTATTATGAGGTTGTTTCGGGAGACAGTTGGTGGTCGATTGCCCAACGGTACAATACAGATATGAACAAATTGGCTAAAATGAATGGTAAAACTATTGAGACAGCGATTCATCCTGGAGATAAATTACTAGTTAAATGAAGCAAGTAGATACAATGTTAACCATTTACCTTTTTATCTAAAAAATGTAAACATCTATTAGAAACGTTGATAGCATAATAAAATCCCGTACTGGCCTGATTGGCTGGCACGGGATTTTTTGTGATTTTTGGTCAAGTGCTAATTCTATTTGTGGTTGATTGATTTTAGAACTTCTTCAATTATTTGTGTGTCTAAGTCTGGAACAAATTTTCTGGCGAATAACAAGTCCGAATCCATAATTTGGGAGTGATTTTTCATAGTTAGGTTAGTGGGTTTGTGTGATGTCCAATCCCAAATGATTAGCCTTTGATTTGCTTCGCGTGATGGCCCATCTTCATATCTTTCCTTATCGTCATATTTATTAAAATAAAGTCGTTTTTTGAAATTTGAGTTTTCAACAATAGTTTGAAGGAATAATTCATCTCCATTGGCGGTGAAATTAAAAGTCTTTTGAATCCACGGTTTCTTGCTGATGACATACCGAGCTAAGTCATCAGTTATACTAAACCAGTTAGAACCCATCTGGAATTTAACTGAGGACTTTCTGATCCTATTTATTCCAACTATTTTTTGAAGCTTAACTATTAGCTTTTGAGCAATATATAAAGTTTTATTATATCTCAAATCAGATTTTTGAAATAAATAATAATATTTTACTCTCTCGAGTTTATCAGGAAGAACGTTTTTAGCTTGAAAATTAATAAATTCTTTTCCATTGTTTTTTTTGAAAAATTCGTGTATATAGTCTTGACTTTTTATCGGAAGATCTGCACCAGATAATAAGTGATAATAATCATAATGATTGTTCTTTATGGCTGCTTCTAATAAATTCAGTTCGCTGGTGATTTGTGAGTAGCGTCCCCAAAACACTTCAACATTGTCGACAAATGTGAGATTAGATAAATGAATATTTTTAGCTAATTTTTTTCTATCAACATTACTAGCCTTCTTGTCTATATGCAAAAAAATATCATTTCTACTGTCGTCAATAGCTGCCAATAATTTTTCGACAAATTCAAAGTTGTTGTATGCTTGTATTAAATATGCATGTTTGCCCATTTTTATCCCCTTATTAAAGCTTTGTGATTGTATTATAAACATACCATTTTTTAAGCCAGTTTTTAAGCTAAAATTATAAGTCTACTAAAATTCTAGCTAATATTGTAAACTCGGGCATATAAGTAAGTTAGTTAAAATTTTAAATGTTTTTTGTGGTTCCCACCGTGGTTCTCATGAATGTAAAATAAATAAAAAACATAAAATTCTGAAAGCTGAAATATCAGTGTTAAACAAGCATTCTGCAATAAGTAAAAATTATGAATTCTGGTTATAAACAAGAACAACATGTTCGCCTTACTTGGCAAGCCTGGTTACGAAGAATTAACTAAGAAGTTAACCGCACGTCTTAGTGACTAAGGTGCTAGCACTTTAGAAATTAAGATGGAAGCTCCTAAAACAAACAACTATCAGCTGGCTGATAGGCTGCTTGTTTTGGGGGCTTTTTGCTTGTCTTTCTGACGCTGTGTTCGTAGCTGTTATTGAGCGTCGTCGCTAATCTAAAATTTATGAATCACAACGTTGTTGGCGAAATGAATCGCTACGTCCGCAAGATGACCCTAATTTAACATGGTGACGCTCGTAATTTTTGACCGCACTGGTCGCACTAACTTTGAATGACATCACGCAATGAAAAATCTGCCGACCTATCTTAATCGTGAGTGGTTGGCATGTGATTTAACAGCAGACGGGTTATAATAGATTAGGTGTTAAAGGACAAATATAGTCATGCATGGTAGTTGCTCGCAACGATGTGTGATGTACGTGAGGAGTTTGAGATGCGTAAATTAAACATTATCGAAAGTATCATTATTGTTCTCGGGTTACTAGTCTTTTGGCTGGGGAGTGAAGTGACAGTAATCAGGCAACAATTGCCATGGTTGCAATTTGCAGGGCTGATTGTCGTATTTGTGACTGGTTTAGCGGATGCGATTTACCGCGTGGTCACGAAGCGGTCCTTTTTTAAGTAGGAATCCTGCTGATTGAAGTTGGAGTCATTAGGTGTAATTTAATACGATGAAGCGTCCGTTACTGGCAGTCAGTGTGCCTAGTAATGGACGCTTTTTAGTTCATGCCTTGAATGTGTGGGGTGCTTGGATTTATCTCTGCTGACGGTTAAGTCGTGATTGCCGTCATAAAATAAGTTCGAAATAGAAAAAATTTTATTGTAAAAATCAGCAAAATGGGTGATATTTTACAAATTGTAACTACCAAGTAGGCGGTTTATTAGGATTTAGGATGATTATAATTTTAATTATGAATGATGACCACAGGTATTCAATAACACTTTACATCATTCACCAAAAATCGCAATGTTATTAATGAGGAAATACATTGTGGGGAATGTAGTTAATAAAATAGTGGAGGTACATATATGAGCTTTTTAGAATTACACGATATTCGTAAGGCCTATACCTTAAATCACCAAGAGAATGTCATCTTGAAGGGCATTAATCTAAACTTCGAACGGGGGGAGTTTATTTCCATTCTTGGGGAGTCTGGTGGTGGTAAGTCAACGTTAATGAATATTATTGGTGGCTTGGATCATCATTATGATGGAGATGTCTTGTTAGACGGCCAATCCTTGCGTTCAATGAATGTGCGGCAAATGGACCGGTATCGTCGGGAGACAATCGGGTTTATCTTTCAGAACTTTAACTTGGTAAGTTACCTAACTGTCTTGGATAACGTCATGCTTTCATTAAAGATGACTAAGACGTCCCATGCGCAACAAGTCCAGCAAGCACAGGACCTACTCAAGCGGGTGGGACTTGAGCAGCAGACGCACCAGTATCCAAATGAACTATCCGGTGGTCAAAAGCAACGGGTCGCCATCGCTCGCGCACTAGCCAGTGACCCCGATATTATTATCGCAGATGAGCCGACCGGGGCGTTGGATAGTGAAAATACCCAAGAAGTAATGGATATTTTATACTCAATCGCTGCGGAAGGTAAACTTGTGATCACCGTGACCCATTCGCAGGAAGTGGCTGACTACGGGACGCGGATCGTTCATTTGGATGACGGCCAGATTCATGACGAATTAGTGATCGGGGCGCCTTTCGACGTGGTCGATAAGCAACCGACGCGTTACCGAACACTTGGCTTTCGGCAGATGTTCCGGATGTCCATGCAACATATGCGTCGAATGTGGCTTCGTTACCTGCTGATTATCTTTGGATCGTCGATCGGTATCAGTAGTATCGTCGTAATGCTGGGCTTGGGATCAGGGATTCAAAATTATATGAATCACCAGATTACGTCTCAAGTTAATCCAACCGCTGTCCAAGTATCGAAGAAGACGGGGAAAGTCAGCACGGCTGCGCGTAAAAAAGCAACCAGTGCAGCAGCTTACAAAGCAGCGGTTAACCAAGAACAAGTCACAGCCGCGAAGAATGCCGAAGTGACGACTGCAAACGTCAAACAATTAGCGGCTATCAAACATGTTAAGTCTGCTAAGCTGGGCTATTACACGAGCACACAAGCGAGTTATAAAAAAACAACCGTGACGGCCAGTCTCCAGACGGATAACCCCACAATTTTGAGTAAGACAATTAAGGACGGTTCACGTCCTGAAAATGGTCAAGTTTTGATTGGTCGTAAGTTAGCTAAGAAGATGGTGGGTAAGAAAAATTATCAACAAGCGCTCAATAAGAAGTTGACCGTTAAATTGGCAACGGTTAATCGCAAGAATCAGTCCGTAACGGTCAGTCAGACGCTGACCGTCAGCGGAATTACGGGTAGCGATGATACTAGCGTCGTGGTCTTACCACAAACCGTCAAAAAGATGTTAACTGCTAAGAATGTGGCTTATCGACCAAATTTTGCCATTGTTCAAATAGATAAATTGGCGAATGTTAAGCAAGTCGAACACCAAATCAAGGCAATCAAGGGAACGAATAAGAAGCAACAGTATAACTATACCGGAATCGGTGATTTAATTGATTCATTGAATACCTATATTCGTTTAGCCACTAACGTATTGACCGGGGTGGCTGGTATTGCGTTATTAGTCTCAGCAATTATGATCATTGTTGTCCTGTACGTCAGCGTTTCTGAACGGACTCGTGAAATTGGGGTTTTGCGCGCACTTGGCGCCCGCAAACGCGATATTAGTCATTTGTTCTTTGCTGAGGCCTTAACTATCGGGGTATTAGCCGCCGTTATGGGGTTACTGTTTGGAGAAGGTTGGCAATTCTTAGGCAATATGGCCATCTATAGCTTAATTAAGTATCCAATCGTTCGAATCTCCGGGGCAGCAATGCTGGGCGGCATTACAGTCAGTGTTGTCATCAGTTTATTGGCTGCTTTGGCACCGGCACATATGGCGGCACGGTTGGATCCAGTCGAGAGTTTATCACATGAATAAAAGCGGGGGCGTAGCAAATGTATTTCTTTATTACGAGCAAAATTGATTCGACGCCATCAGCTATTGAGTTAGCCATGATTCAGCGTCAAAAATTATTCACAAAGCACCGGGTACCTGCGTTGATCGTGACCCGTAACTTTGTACGCGATTTACATCATAATATGCAACTCATTGGGTATGATGATGAGTTCCAGGTCAATATGTATGATTATTTTCAAGGCACTACGAATTACGAAGGCGAACCGTTAACTGCGGCCAATTATCCACGGGTGACGGGTGAAACGCTGGAACGGGTCAGCGCTAATGAATTTGACGTCATTCAACGGGAACAACGGCAAAAAGCACTGATGTTAAATGCGCAGGGGAATATTGATTACGTCGATATTCTCAATCCACAGGGCGCGGTCAGCCGTCGAGACTATTATGATACGCGGGGCTTCTTAACGGTGGCCCAGTACTTTGATGACAAGCAGAATATTGTGTTAGAGCAACACTGTAATTTACAACAACAGCCTGTCTTAGAGACGTTTTTCCGGCCAAATGAGAAGCAACAACCAGTTGCCACTCATCAACGGCTGTTAAACTATCACGGGCATAATTACGAATTTGAGGACTGGGATCAGCTGACTGCCTTTTTCTTAGACGCGTTAAATACTGAGTATGGCGGTCACGGAACCATGATCGTGGATCGTAGTGATGCTGGAATGAATCCGATTGTTAAAATGTCCACAGCAGCGCGCAAGTATGAGTTCTTACACAGTAATTTCACGCTGGACCCACTTGACGTTGTGAACTCACCAATTGTGCCGTACACTCAAATCGGGTTAGATCACGCCAGTCAAATGGCTGGTTTGATCATGTCCACGCAAGAAGAGTGTGATGATATGACGAACCACATTCATAATGTGATTCCAACTTTAGCGATTCCAGTTGGTAGTGTAAGTGACGAACAATTAGCAGCTCGTCCGGTTGACTTTAAGGATCGGATTGAGGGCAAGGTGATTGCCGTTGCTCGCTTATCGGCAGAGAAAAATTTGGAACAATTGATTAAGGCGGTCGCCTATGTTCATGAAAAACAGTCGAATGTGACCTTAGATATTTATGGTTATGGTGATTCATGGACTGGATTTAAAGAAGAAAATCGGTTGCGAGCCTTGGTCAGTTCGCAACGTTGGCAGTCATTTATCACGTTTAAGGGCTTTGAGCGCGATTTGACACCGGTCTATAACCAAGCACAACTGATGGTCCTTACTAGCCAATATGAGGGCTTTAACTTAGGTATTTTAGAAGGGTTAAGTCATGGCGTTCCGGTGGTTGCCTATGACATTAAGTATGGTCCGGCAACGATGATTACGGATGGTGAAAATGGGCGATTGATCACCCCCAATAATTTAGTTGAATTGGGCAAGGTGATTTTAACGCTCTTACAACACCCTAAACAGTTGGCGAAGATGAGTGAACGGGCATATGGCAACAGTAGCCGTTTTTCTGAGGCTATGATTTGGCAACGGTGGAATGATCATGTCATTCAGCCTGATATTCAAGCAATGAGGGGAGTTACAACCAATGGAAACGCATATCACGTCATCGGCTAAACAACCACATGCCAAGTATGGGACCCGTGATTTATTGAGATTGATCATGACCCATGCTCACCCGAAGAAGGGACTCTTTGTGATTGGAATCCTGTTGTCGTTTGTCGCAACGATTTGTAGTCTTGGCATTACGTTGATGTTGAAGGAGTTTATCGACGCCTTTAACCATGGTACTTCGGGTCAACTGTTGCTTCGGTTAGGCGCTGTGATTGTCGTGCAGCTATTTGCAAGTGTTGCGTCGAGTTTTCTACTTAGTTATACGGGGGTCGACGCCGTTTCGACGTTGCGGAGCGCGTTATGGCAACATATCGTGGACTTGCCGATTCCGTATTTTGACCATAACCGGACGGGGGAACTGTCTAGTCGGGTAGTTAACGATACATCGACGATTTTTGAATTGATTTCAAGTCAGTTTTCGAATGCCATTAATGGGATCATCTCAATTGTGGGTTCCTTGACGTTAATGCTGTTATTAAACTTCCGCTTAACGATTATTATTTTAATTGTGGTTCCATTGATGGCCGTGATCATTGTGCCAATGGGTCAAGTGTTAGCGCGGATCTCCAAAGCGATTCAAAAAGAAACGGCCAACTTAAATAGTGCAGCAGTACAAATGATTGGTCAAAATCGGTTAGTGAAAGCAATGGTTGCTGAAAAGGCACTGAAAAAACAGGGAAAAGATCAAGTTGATCGGATCAAAGGCTTCAGTGTCCGTCAAATCAAGCTGATCTCGGTGCTTAATCCAGTGCTAAACATCATGTTACTGGCCGCAATTTTCATTATCATTGTTTATGGTGGGATCTTGGTACAAACGAACGCGTTGACAATTGGAAGTTTAGTAGCTTTCTTAATGTATGCCGTTCAAATGATTTCACCACTGAGTAGCGTAACTGGCTTAGTGACTGCCTTGCAACAAACGGTCGGGGCAACTGAGCGAATCGACAACATTTTAGATAGTCCGGAAGAAGATAAGCGGTTGTCAGGCGAAACGCTGTCAACAATCGATACGGTCGACTTTGATCACGTCGATTTTGGCTACGAAAGTGATAAACCGGTGCTTAAGGACATTGATTTGACAATTCATCGCGGTGAGCGGATTGCCTTGATTGGTGAGAGTGGTAGCGGGAAAACGACCTTAGTTTCGCTCTTAGAGGCTTACTATACGCCAACTCGTGGTGAGCTGGACGTGAATGGCGAGACAATGGCCAGTTATACGATTCCCTCGATTCGTAATCAGATCGGCTACGTGAGTCAAGAAGTAGACTTGATGCCCGGGACGATTCGCGATAATCTCCTGTTAGGTTCGACGGAACCGGTCTCTGATGAACAATTGAGTGCGTTGTTGACACAAGTCGGCTTAGCGGACTGGCTAGCTGAACTGTCAGCTGGTCTTGATACGGACGTCGGTGAACGGGGCTTGAATGTTTCTGGTGGACAGCGGCAACGTTTGGCCATCGTCCGGGCACTCGTCCGCCACCCGTCGTTATTGATTTTAGACGAAGCGACGGCTAGTCTTGATAATCAGAACCAAGAACGGGTGACCCAGCTCTTGGCGACGTTACCAGCTGACCTGACGACTATTACGATTGTCCATCGGTTAAACCAGATCGAAGCTTATCCGCGAATTCTCTTCATGGAGGATGGTCAGATTACGGGTGATGGCAATCATGAGTCCTTATTAGCAACCCATGAACGTTATCGTGACTTTTATCGGCTGCAGTATCAACACGGTTAAAAAGGCCTTAGTGAAATATTGTTTGATTATTAAAATTAGTAAGTGGTTATTGCTGAGTGTTGGCAATAGCCACTTTTTTGATCCCAAAATATGTATTCAACTGGATAACGTGGGTTAAGGCATGAAATAAAACCGCCGTAAAAAATATAAAAAGTATTAATAATTTTAATAATAAGTCGAAAAAAGCGATATTTATAATTATTTTTTAGGGAATAAATTTCCCGATGGTATGGTTCATAATTCGGAAAAAAAGAGGGGATGTCGCACCAAGTAACTACGCTGAAATGCTGATATTATCAGGGGTTTAAACGCTTTCTACTGGCATAGTTAACTGGTGATAAATATAAATAATATTGATATTGGACACAAATTTTGACCGTTAATGAAACGCGTAAGTTGTCCATAGTATACACATTTACTGATTGAATATGATACTGCCCTGTATTTATTCAAATATTAGTAATTTTATTGACGATTGTGGGGCGAATTAGTTAATATTTAAATCGTAAACGAGGTTACTTGTTTCACGTTCGCATTAGTAATCAATATTAGTTATTTAACAGACTAAATTAAATTAATGATTATTGAGCTGCTAATTTGTGAACAATTTGTAAATTTTCTAAGGAGGATATTAACATGAGTTTCTTCAGTGATTTACATCTCTTACCAGGGACCCACACATCATCACATACTAGTTATGTCAGCAACCAACCACTTGGTACTTTCTATCAGTTTGTGTTGAACGTGATTGCCGCAATCAAAGGTTAAGCGTTGCTAGAGACGGGTGTTAGGGAATTCAATGATTAATTAGTTGAATTTTCTAACCGTTTAATCAAGTTTGTCGGAATTTAATTTGTTTTCCAAACTCTCAAGTCTTGCCATACAAGTGGCTAGGCTTGGGGATTTAACCATTAACTAACTTAAAAGGAGGAGTTATTCATGAGTTTCTTTACTGATTTGCACTTCTTACCGGGAACCCACACGTCATCATACACATCAAGTGTTTCAAATGACATCTTCGGTGGCTTCCACAGCTTCATCTTAAACTTGATTCCTGCAATCAAGAGTTTGTTCAGCAAATAATCATAGTTAATTTTATAGGAGGATTTCAA
This sequence comes from Lactiplantibacillus sp. C232, assembly GCF_023806725.1. Lineage (NCBI taxonomy): Bacteria > Bacillati > Bacillota > Bacilli > Lactobacillales > Lactobacillaceae > Lactiplantibacillus > Lactiplantibacillus sp. C232. Next base: position 22,988 of record NZ_JAMSKZ010000019.1, on the reverse strand, counting down.
CATGAGTTTCTTTAACGATTTCCACGTATTACCAGGTACGCATACGTCATCATACACATCAAGTGTTTCAAACGATATCTTCGGTGGTTTCCACAGCTTCGTCTTGAACTTGATTGCTGCATTCAAAAAGTAATTTAGTCAAACAATCATAGGAGGATTTACATTATGAGTTTCTTTAACGATTTCCACGTATTACCAGGTACACATACGTCATCATACACATCAAGTGTTTCAAACGATATCTTTGGTGGCTTCCACAGCTTCGTCTTGAACTTGATCGCTGCATTCAAAAAGTAATTTAGTCAAACAATTATAGGAGGATTTACATTATGAGTTTCTTTAACGATTTCCACGTATTACCAGGTACGCATACGTCATCATACACATCAAGTGTTTCAAACGACATCTTCGGTGGTTTCCATAGCTTCGTCTTGAACTTGATTGCTGCATTCAAAAAGTAATTTAGTCAAACAATCATAGGAGGATTTACATTATGAGTTTCTTTAACGATTTCCATGTATTACCAGGTACGCATACGTCATCATACACATCAAGTGTTTCAAACGACATCTTCGGTGGTTTCCATAGCTTTATCTTAAACTTGATTCCTGCAATCAAGAGCTTATTCAGCAAGTAATCACAACTAATCTTTTAGGAGGATTTATATTATGAGTTTCTTTAACGATTTCCACGTATTACCAGGTACGCATACGTCATCATACACATCAAGTGTTTCAAATGATATCTTTGGTGGCTTGCACAGCTTCATCTTGAACGTTATTAAAGCGATCAAGGGATAATCTATTTCGATAAACTAATTAATTAATATATTAATTAATGTCTTGATATTATTTAGATAATGAGGGAGGATATACATTATGAGTTTCTTTTCAGATTTACACTTTTTACCAGGTACGCATACTTCATCACACACCAGCTACGTTAGCAACCAACCACTTGGTACTTTCTACCAATTCGTATTGAACGTAATTGCTGCATTCAAAGGCTAATTAATTAACAATTAAAGGGGATTAATCTCATGAGTTTTTTCAATGATTTTCATATTTTACCAGGTACACACACATCATCATATACATCAAGTGTTTCCAACGACATCTTTGGTGGATTACACAGTTTTATCTTAAACGTTATTGCCGCATTCAAGGGCTAATTCGTTAAATATAACTGAAATGCCAACAAAATCGTTATGGTGTTATTAAGCACGACACGATAAGCACGACTAAGATGATGGGCTGGCAAGCGATTTGTCGCCCATCATTTTACATAAATGCAGAAAATCGTGGGTGCTCGGGGAGGATTCCATATGTCAAAAGATAATCAAAAAATGACCGGTGATTCGGTTTATCGGGTAAAGATGTATAAAGATGGCAAACGTTGGGTTTATGCCGGCGCAACCACGTTAGCTTTGGCTGCAGGTTTAGTATTTGCCAACGTTAATGCTTCTGCTGATACTGCTGCTAGCTCAGACGCAACCACGGAACAAGTTTCTAGTGCTGCCAGTTCTGCTGCAACTAGTTCAACGGCGACTTCATCAGCTGCTACGGATGCCAGTTCTGCATCTTCAACTGCAACTTCAACGTCAAGTACGGCTAGCTCAACTGCTACTACTTCAAGTAGTGCTGCCAGCTCGACTGCTTCTTCAGCTGCTACGTCAACAACGAGTGCGGCTAGTTCTTCAGCTGCAACTGTCAGTGCGACTACACCAGCAAGCAGTGATGCGACATCGACTTCAACGGCAACTGTTGCAGCAACGGCTGCTAAGGCATCAGTTGCAACACCAGCTTCTGCTGCAGCAACGGCAACCACGACTGCTACGACCACGGCTGCGACTACAGCCCCAACAGTAACGGCACCAGCTTCTGAAGCTGCTAATCAAACTGCTGCTGGCTCAGTTGACGCTGGAACATTGACGAGTGCTACTCAGTCGGGTGGTTCGGGCAACTTACAAGACCAAGCACAATACATTCAGGAAAATGTTGATGGCACGAACATCAAAGTTACTGCCGGGCATACGTACGCAGTTGCCATCCGGTTAACCAAGAGCCAAGCGCTTGATTGGGCTAATGCTTCTGGTCAAGTTTCAATTGCGCCAAATGGTTCCAACAGTAATGGCACTTGGACTGCCGTTGAATACGCAACTGAATCCGGTAAGGAATACAGTTACGCAGCTGGTGCTTCAACTGCCACTGTGGACATCACGAAGCTAACTGATGCTGATAGTTATGTCACTGTTCTCTATACTTTCAAAGCTAACGACGACGCGACGACGGGTAGCCGGGCTGCATATTTGGAATTTACAGGGACTACCTCAGTTAATAAGTTATCAACTAATACTAACAACACTGATGCCAATCAGCAGATTGAGGCTTGGAGCTATGCAACCCAAGTAATGGATACTTCTGTTGCCGCTGGTACGGTCGTTGTCCATTACGTTGATGAAAACGGCAATAAGATTGCGGATGACACGACTGTTCAAGGCGATGTTGACAATACTTACACCGTTACACCTGCTACTTTCAGTAATTACACGTTAGATACGACTAAGTCCAGTGCTTTGACTGGAACAGTTGCCGCTGACACCACTGATTCTGATGGTAATGTGACGGCTGCTGGTACTGAATTGACGTTAGTCTACTCACAAAATACCGAAGCTTCAAACTTGACTGTTAACTACGTTGATGCTGATGGCAATACGATCTTACCTTCTAAGACTTATACAGAAGGTGCTGATGGTACTGCAGCTGAAGTTGGCGGTGCTTACAGTGTAAATGCCGCTTCGATTGACGGTTATACCTTAACGGGTGATGCAACCCAAACTGGGACTTTTGTTTCTGGTGGTAACACGGTTACCTTCACTTATACGAAGGATGCAGCCCCAGTTGAACAATCAACGGTTACGGTAAACTACGTTGATGCTGATGGTAACACGATCAAGGCCGCTACGACCCAAACTTTGGATAACGGTTCAACTTATACGGTTGAAACGCCAACGATTGATGGTTACACTTACAAGTCAGCTGATGCCGCTTTGACTGGTACGGTTGATGGCAATAAGACGATTACCTTAACTTATACCAAGAATGCCACCCCAGTTGAACAATCAACGGTTACGGTAAACTACGTTGATGCTGATGGTAACACGATCAAGGCCGCTACGACCCAAACTTTGGATAACGGCTCAACTTATACGGTTGAAACGCCAACGATCGATGGTTACACTTACAAGTCAGCTGATGCCGCTTTGACTGGTACGGTTGATGGTAATAAGACGATTACCTTAACTTACACCAAGGATTCAACGACACCAGTTGAAAATAAAGCTAACTTGACGATCAATTATGTTGACGCTGATGGTAACACCATCAAAGCATCCAGCGTAACTGAATATATCGTTGGTCAAGCTTACACGGTTGGTCAACCAGAAATTGCTGGTTACAGTTACAACCACTCAACTGGTGATGCTATTGCCGGGACAATTGGTTATAACGGTAACACCGTGACCTTAGTATATACGAAGAATGGTGGTACTACTACGGCACCAACTACGGCGCCAACAGTAGCGCCAACCACAGCACCAACAGTAGCTCCTACTACGGCACCGACTACGGCGCCAACAGTAGCACCAACCACAGCACCAACCACGGCACCAACGGTAGCACCTACGACTGCACCTGGCACTGGTGACAACGTCAACGGTGGCGGTACTGGTACAACTACAACTGCTCCTGTTACGACGCCAAGTGACGATACTGTTGATAATGGTAATGGTTCATCAAACAACGGTTCATCAACGACGACTTCAACGGCACCAGCAACCACGGTTTCTGATGATGAAGTAACGCCAACGACGACGGCTACTACTAACAATGGGACTAGTGGGGTTGTTCCTGCATCAGCCTCATTGAAGCCAGTAGTTACGACTAAGACGACGACTTCAGACGCAAAGACGTTACCACAAACGGATGAAGACGAAAACGGGACTGCCTTGGCTGTCTTGGGTCTTTCAACCTTATTGATGGGTTCAGCGCTATACTTTGGCGTTTCTCGTCGGAAGCATGAAGCATAATAATTAGAATAGCTTGATTATTTGCTGAACGGATAGAAAGGTCAGCGATGACCTTTCTACTCTTTGAGCAAACAATCAAGTTTATGGAGGAGTTGCATTATGAAGATGTTCAATAAAAAGCGCAGAGATAAGAATGAGGATTACCGTAATCATTCTGAGCGTGCAACGGCGACTTCAACCGTTGCTGCTCAAAAGCCAAAACCAAAGGCGACTCAAAGTAGTACGACCCCCAATGTGCGGTCATCTGCTGGTGTCCGGCCAACTAGTAGCAGCGTGACTGCTTCAACTAGTGCCCCAGTTAAGGGCCAAAACCGGGTCAACCAACGGCGTGCTACCCAAACAGCAGCCAAAAACAGTGTGGCCATTGAACGCGAAATGGCTGACTTAAACAAGCAATACCAAACTTTACGTGGGGAGCTTAAGGTCCAATTAGTTCAGGATCGTAAGCACGAAAAGCAACAGTATGAAACTTTAGTTGCCGAACAGTTAAACTTAGAACAACAGTTAAAGGACGCTAAGGTTACTCTGTCTAAACAGGACAAAGTCGTTAACACGAACGATAGCGAACGGCAGGGAATGGTCAAGACCATCAATGCTGCTCAAAAACGTTATGATGATGCTAAGAAAGCTCTTGCTAAGAGCGATCAAACCATCAAATCGTTGGAAAAGAAGATTACGCAGTCTGAACAATCATTAGCTGATTTGAAGCAAAATGAAGCTGATATGCGTAAAGCAATTCAGGGCGAACAGGATCTTAAGAAGTTATTCGTGTTGATGAAGCAACAGGAGAAGCAAGCACAGGATCTGTATCAAAAGAGTGACGCAATCAACAGTGAACTCGTGAAACTCCAGAAGCGTGAACAGACTGAAACCCGTGAACGTTCGCGGAAGGAACACGCGATTACGAGTGCGGAAAAAGACTTACATACCGCTCAAGATGCGTTAGTTGCTTATGATCGTAAGAAGAAGAGTGCTCAAGACGAACAAGAACGTTCACTCAACTTGATTAATCAGAAAATCAATCGATTACAACATGATTATGATCAAAATGCCACGATTGTTAAGGGGCTCCAACAAAAGATTGAAAGCATTGATGCCAAGTTAAAATCGGATTACGGGACGACTCACTTAGTATCGCCCGTCGAATTTGACCAGTCTGCAAAGTACTTCTTGTTCAGCACCGATCTGATTCAATCATTGTCTGGTGATGAAAAGGCTTCGATGGAAATGATCATGGGCTTATTGAAGAGTGAAGTTAAGGATAAAGCTAATGTTATTACGGTTAACTATAATGACAGCTTGCCAGAAATTTGGAACAGTTACCAATCAGCTGGCTTAGTTGATAAACGAACTGGCTTGTACAACATGTACTACACGATTCAGGCAAAGGTACCGGGTGCCGTTGCGAAGACTAAACCAGAATTACCTGATAATTCTGCATGGCAATATAAGCGCAATGCTGATAAGCAGATTGTGTCAATTGCCGATGACGGCGGTAACCCAATTATGACATTGAAGTACCGTAAGAATGGTGCCATTTGGTACATGACTTACTTCAATGGGTCATTAGCAACTCGTCGGGATGTGTACGATGCTGCCGGGTTCTTGTCAGTCACTCAGTACCTTGACCGGACGAATAACTCACAAGTGACACTAGAAAACTTCTATCGTCCAGACCACTCTTTAGCAATGGTCAAGCAATATGGTAGTAACCACGAATTATCAATTCAATTAGTGAACAAGGAAGAAGCCATCACGAATGTCTTCCATTCTGAAGCACAATTATTGAACTGGTGGTTGGCATCAGTCTTACAACAACAAAACAGTGTGTTGGTTATGGGAGTTAACGCCCCATTGTTCGACCAATGCTTACAAGCAACGAATGATAATTTCCATCTCTTACCAATCGTCTCTGCTGATGATTTGGATAATCAACACGTCCAAGATATTATCAACGGAAAGAGTAAGTTGTCGAGCTTAGTTGTAACGGATCGTGATGTTCAGACTGCGATTGAGAAACAAATGACACGTGATCTTGAAATCACCGTTATGCCAGCTGCAGAAGTCCGTGCGTAATCACGGGGTTGTTGATGATGCCTTGAACGTGACGCATGAATGGGGTTTTAAATAATGATGAAGACTAATACTAAGAAGGCCAAGTACGACGATGCGGAATTGTTCGAAAAAGTCTTAGTGGGCATGTCATGGCTTGAAAGCCATCTTCGCGAGATTATTCAAACGATGGTGACTGATGCGGACGTGTCGTTCGAACAGTTCTTGATTCTCTACTATCTTGACCATAGCACTGATCACCGGATTACGGTGAAAGAGCTAGCCGCTGACCGCCACGTCTCTTCTTCAGCGATTTCAAGGAAACTGACCTACTTGATCAACAATGACTTGATTGTGTTGAACATCGATCCTTATGATCGTCGGTACCGTTATCTAACGTTAACCGCCAAAGGTGAGAAGTTAGCACGGGTCATTGAAAAAGTTAACGAAGAACGCCTTGGCAAGTTCCTCGACGAATTTGGCCGGATTCGAACCTCTGAATTAACTGATGAGCTTCGGATGGTCAGCAAAGTTTTAGTGGATACCAAGGAAATTAAAGGCTAGTAAAAAAGAGTCATTCAACTTGTATAAGCTGAATGACTCTTTTTAGTGTTAAATATTGATCGCTAATGAGAACAAGATAAAACCACCAAGTAACATGGCAAGAATCGCCACGACCACCCACAACACTTGACGGACGTTGTGCCGCACGCGTCGCTCAACATGGCTCTTTGATTGGAGATGCTCATGTTGGGCATTAAATAGCGAAGCATTCGTGTCTTTGACCCAATCAGCACCATGCTGACCATAGTAGGGGTTGGTGTTATGATTGAGCGAGTGGGGGACCCGGCCATTTGATTTGGTTAACGGTTGATAGCGCCGCATCGTAATCCTCTTTTCAACGGTTGTTTAGTTTTTCTGGGCCTTATAAGGAACGGCATAGTTCTTAGGGGCGTCGCTAGCTTTTGCATACTTCCAGTGCCCAGACATCTTCTTTTCGAGTGGGGCATCATCTTTGATGCAAGTAAAGCGAGAGCCAACTTCATTTTCGATAATGAAGATCCGGTTAAACTCGTGCCGCGTCTGAACAATGTGACAATCATTGTGATCGATACCAAAAACATCTTTGTATACCAACAACATTATCTCCTTTGGATTGAATTTAAAATAGTGACAATTTTACAAGGCTTCACAGACAGTCTACACTATCTATTATAAACCCCTAATCAAGTCCGTAAACCGTTTTGAGTGAAAAAAGATAAAATTGCACTGGCAAGGGTGTGACAATTCATAAAAAGCCACGCAGGTAAATTTGATCTTACCTGCGTGGCTTTATCCGTACTTCTGATTGGGTATACTGGGCTCGAACCAGTAAATTACGGATTCAGAGTCCGCTGCCTTACCAATTTGGCGAATACCCAATAACAACTATTTAATAGTAACTTTTCCAGCAAATACTGTCAAGACTTTGCTGAAACTTTGTGTCTATTTTTTGCATTTTTGCTTGAATATCGTATCAGTTGGTGGCTAAACTAGTTAAATGGAAGGTGAGTGTATGTCGAAGTCAGAATTAGATCATTTATTCGATCATCTGCGACAACAATTGATCGTATGGGCGGTCACGGCCATCGGATTAGCAGTTATGCGCAGCTTTTTGTTACCCCAATTATTGACTTTCGTTTTTTGGTGTAGTGTGGCCTACTGTTTGCTCTTATTCGTTGGTTTAGTTGTTGTGACGATTTTTAGGTGGCAAAAATCTTAATTATATTTGACAAGCCGCTTATCATTCGGTAAGATAATAAATGAATTTGTGCCCGCTGGTCAAATTGGTTAAGACGTCGCCCTCTCAAGGCGGAGTTACGGGTTCGATCCCCGTGCGGGTGATAAGGCGACAAATATAGAGAAACGACAAAGCACCAAAACGCTGATATAAAGGCGTTTTGGTGCTTTTGTTTTACACTCGAAAACCACTCAAACACGATATGTTCTTCCACGATTCTTCCAAAAACGAAAAAAGTAGTCAAAATATAGCAGTTTTTGGAAGAAAAATTAACAAATGATTTTGTAATCCCTTGTGGCACAAGGAATACAGCAATCGCAAAATTATCATTTTCTAAAATCCTTCATCCATTAGCTCAGTGGCCTTCTTATCTGATACGCCGTTTTCTTCTTCAATAAGATGGACGTAGGTGTTAACGGTCGTTTCTAGTTTCTGATGTCGAAGGCGATGTTGAACATAGGGAAGGGACTCATGATTTAAGATAAGAATCGAAGCGTGTGTATGCCTCATGGCGTGTGTTGTAACTTTATTGATATTTAGACGGTTACAAATACGTCCTAGCTCTTCGTTTGCATTCCCATTGCCCACGATTTTTCCTAGTTTAGACCAAAATACGAGGTTCTTAGGATTCTTCATTTCGTGCAGTTCTAAATAATCCTTCTGCGTGTTACGATAGCTCCTCATAAAACGACAGTAGGCGGGTCCTATGGTTATATCTCCATCGGCCTGTCCATTTCCCTTAGTTGGACGAAAAGTCTGTCTACGGGCGTCCCACTGCTGTTTAATGTGAACTATTCCATTATTCAAATCCAAATTATCCCACGTCAGACCAGCAGCTTCCTCGAACCTGGTTCCAGTTTCTAATTGAAACAGCATCATCAGCATAGTCATGTGATCATAATCAGCCATTTTAATGAGGTATTTACGCAGTTTCTTATAATTGGACAGTGTCAAATACTTTTCCTCTACGGGCTTAGGAGGGCGTCCAGTGACGTGTGCCTTGTAAGCAAAGTCTCGTTTTAGAATACCATCAGCTACGGCGTCCTTGATTGCAGTGTGTACTTGTTGATGAAGCTTGTGAGATGTGGCAATTCCATGACTGCGGCCAAATTCATTCAGAAACTTCTGGTAATCTGGACGTTTAATTGCGCTCATAGGTTTATCCTTAAAATATGCAGAGACGTGACGCCAGTTGCCCATATACAGCTCGTGAGTATGACGCGATACACCGTCAGTTTTGTAAATTCTGATCCAATCAAGAAAGTAATGCTTTAGACTCTCGGTACTACGTGATAAGTCAGCACCTTCCAGCAGAGCATTCTTAGTTTTAGTTTCCCACTCAACAGCGTCAGTTTTGCGCTTTTCTAAATGAGTAACCGACTTATAGTTACCGTCATCATCCTTATAAGAGACACGGGCTTGCCATTTACCATTATTAAGTTTGGTTACTGACATGTTTTATTCCTCCCAACTGGAAATAACAATAGGTTGACATTCCCAAACGTATGTTCTTTCTAACTTAAAATATATACCCCGTGATGGGGTATAAGCGGGTAACACATAAGTTACGTGTTGTACTTAATCTGACAATTCGAATCTTGAATAAAAGCTCTTGGTGGGGCTATAAATTTGTTAAGAAGCCATATAGTGGTTACTAGTAATTAGTGCGTTGAGTTGTTCAGAGTTAACACTTTTATAGGAAATTGTTTCAATGAATGATTCCAGTTCGTCATGTTGACTAATATCTAAACTGTGAATGCGGGTATCATTTTCTAAGTCAGATAGCATTTGGGATAATTTTTTATCGGCATTAATAGCATTTTTAGAATCATTTATTAAAAATATCGAGCTATCATAGTCGTATCTAGAGCTGAGTGTCACCATCTTTACATACCAGTCTTCTAGTGCACTTTCTTTAACTGGTGAAGAGTCAATAAGATTAAGAGTTGTATTTTCTCCATATGCAAAATCAATATTGAATTTTATTTCTAACGATTTCGAAGGGCGTATTTTTATATTTTTTTTAATTTGGTTTCCAAGCAAATCATGGGCGGTGAAAATATTAATCATTTGCTCTTTGGGAGTTAAGATATTAACAACATCATCTAATTTGAAATATTCATCACCTACATATTCGGACACTATTTGATTGAATAGGAGCTCTTCATTTGCAGTCACAATAGGCTTAGGTTTTGAAAAGCGAATTTGTTCTGGTAAATTGTGTTCAATAGTACTATCTAACAATTGAACCGAAAAATCTGAATCTAAATCACTCAGTATGAAGCTTAAATATTTCATGGTTGTTTGAAACAAATCTTTTTGATATTGGTTTAAAGCTAGTCCACGTATCTTAAAGCTGTTGAATGGGATAATTCTATATTTTGCAGACTTATCTCGTTCATTAAACAAGAGTGCACCGATATTAATTGACTCGTTTCTCATACTGTTTTGATTATATGAAATTATTGAGAATTGGTACTTTTGCCTTTGTGCCATTCTATCTGTCCTCCTTTGTAATTTGTAAATATGTTTTGAGCAATATTATACTCGATAAAAGGTTTAATCAAACTTTTTTGTCTATTTAAAAAATCTACATAAGCCTGTTTCTGCATATTACCACCGGAAATCCAATCGGGAGTAATGTTAGAAATTGTATTTACAAAAAAAGTATTGGTTAACGATTCAATTTCAGCAACCACATCACTAAAAGGATTATTTGAACTAAAATCTAGTTCGCGTTGTAATGCGTCAAAGACAACACCGTATTTGAACTTAGAAGCTTGATGCATTTGTTTGCTTCTATTCAAAAACCAAAACATCATAGTTGCTGAGTATGATGTAGTTATGTCTGGATTTACTTTTGGGTTATTAAAATTTAACAAGTCGATTTTTCTTTGACTTACAGGATCTGTGTTCCAGTACGGAGAGAAGAAACAAAATCCGTAGTCAATAGATACTAACCACTTACCATTGTTTTGATATTGAAAGAGGAGATTTCCACCATTTGTAAATCGATCAAGATTAAGGGTTAAAAAATCTAAACAGATAAGATTTGGAATTATTTCCTTATTTACAACATTGTTAAATAGAGCACGCCATCCACGTATAGCGTACGGCTGACTGTGATCAGTGGCTAATTTGAATACTTCAAGTAAGTCATTACCAATATTCGGTAATTTTTCAGTAGCGAAATACTTTCCCTTAGAAAATTTATATTTCCACTGTAAGTCAGGAAAATTAGAAAGTGTATCAACATCAATGGTTATTGTAGCGTAATTTGGAGTAGGAACGGCTAATTTTTTTGCAATTTCAGAAACTAATGCTTCTTGAAAGAATTCTGCATCTTGCTTAGATGGTTTAGTTTCTGTAGGATACATCACCATATCGTTCTTTAGTATATATTTTTTACCATCTGAAGCAGTTATGGTAATTGGCTTGCTACAACCTCGTTTTGGCAATTCTTCTTCATGAATCATGTCGATGTATAATGCATCATCATTCAAAAAATCGCATCCTTTCATAATTATTCCTGAATTTTTGATCGATAATAATGGTCAAAGCGAGTGACGGGAATCGGACCCGCGACTACAGCTTGGAAGGCTGTCGTTTTACCACTAAACTACACTCGCATAAGAGCCAACAATGGGTTTTGGTCGGCTCAACAGTTAATTAGAATGTACCTACAATTATTTTTGCTTAAGACGATCAACCATATCTCTTTCCATTCCTTGGATTATGCGGCCACATTCTTTCCTTGAGTAGCTATCTTTTGTAAGATAAACGAAAGCATACAGATTAATAAAAGAGGTTAAGTCATTAGTAATGTTATCTATGAGTTCATATTTCGACATATCTTTATCCATAATCTTACCTTCTTTCTTTTAAAAGTGGGTGGCAGGGATTGAACCTACATAACAATTTCAAACGAGAGAGAAGGGCTGAAATTGTTATTCTACCATTGAATTACGCCCACGCGATGTACGTACTAAAGTAAGCGGTAGTATGGGTTATTTGTTACAATGCGAGCGGCAGGAGTCGAACCTACATCTGAAAGTATCTAGTTAGCAATTCATAGGAGTACTGTTCTATCGTTGAACTACGCTCGCGTGAAATGGACCTTGTTGGGCTCGAACCAACGACCGGACGGTTATGAGCCGTCTGCTCTAACCAACTGAGCTAAAGGTCCGGAAGCTTTGCAAATAAGTGCTGTTTTTTCACTTATTTGCAAAGCGAGAAAGCTAATAATCCATTCTGGTAATTTCTGGTTCTGAAGTTAGATAGTCACTGACGTGTGCTAGAAATTTCTGGAAATGAGGGGTGTCATTATGAAAATCCACGGCTTCTTGATCTTTCCAGTGTTCGATAATTTCGTAATCATTATCACTGTCTAACTTTTTGAAATGTCCATAGAATTCATTACCAGCTTCTTGTGCTGAATTAATAACAAGTTCATGAATGAAATCTTCATATTCTTTTTTGAGCTCTGGTTTAACATGCAATGCGACGTTGATAATCTTCATTTGGAATTCTTCCTTTGACATTTAGTTTTATTATTCATCATCTGAGTCTTCGATGAGCTCTAGCCAAATGGTTAATGGTTCTGGGTTGAACTCTGGCCACTTCTTCATAATCTCGTAAGCTCTACTCAAAACATGACTTTCGTTTCCTTCTTCTAAGTCTTTAAAAACACTTAAAGCGACGTGGTTATTAGATAGATCGTCCCTTAAAATATTTGTTTTATGTTGCCATTCGGTAACTAATTTTTGGTAATTTACTAAACGTCTTGCATGCTGAATAGCATAGTCTACACCATTTTCTTGAACTCTTTTAATAAAATCTTCGTACTCTTTGAAGACGGCAGACTGTGCTTGTTTCCAATCTTTAGTAGATAAATCTTCTGATTTTTTCATAAATGGCACCTGATTTCTTACTGCAATTATCTTTTCTGTTGCTTTAATAATGATACAATTTCTGAAAGATATTTTTCCTCAGCTGTTGGAATAGGATCGGCTTTGACATCCTCTTTCTTAGGCATAATTTTATTAATCATTTTGACTAGTAAAAATACCACAAATGCAATAATCAAAAAATTAATGACAGAATTAATAAAGGAACCGTATTTAAAAGTAGCATTGCCAACTTTTAAAACAAGGCTAGAGAAATCAATTTGTCCTAAAAAAACACCTATTAGTGGATTTATTAAATTATTAACTAATGATTTAACGATAGCAGTAAATGCAGCCCCAATAATAACGCCGACTGCTAAATCCATTACATTACCACGTGAGATAAATTCTTTGAATTCTTGAATCAATTAAATATCCTCCTGAAAATATATTCTAGCTTTTAATGACATCCTGACTGGTCAATGTGAGTGGCAGGAGTTGAACCCGCATGGCAATAAGAAATAAAGGAAGGGTATCCCATAAGAAGTTGCCGTTCTGCCGTTGAACTACACCCACGTTTGTAATCAATTAGTGATGAAGCTTTTTATAGAGAAAATATGCAACTAATGCTGATATAATTGCCACAAATAATAGCTCAGTGCTCCACTTAATAGAGGACAGGCTTTTTAAAAAATAAGTTAAAGAATTGAACATTGGTGATTCTCCTGTGTTTGATTGAGTTAAGAATCTCTATGCGAGCGGCAGGAGTCGAACCTACATCTGTTAGTATCTAGTCAGCAATTCAAAGGAGTACTGTTCTACCGTTGAACTACGCTCGCGTGAAAGCCCGGTGAGGGGGCTTTTGTTTGGTTATGAACTTGGCTACTTGATTCCGTATTTTAAGAATTGGGTCTGTAGTTCACCAGAACTCTTCATTGAATCCGGTGTAGTTTCAAAAGCTTCTTTTTCAGACATTCCATGCTGTGTTTTATATAACACCGGTGAAACTCCGTATTTATTTAAAAATCCTGTTAGCGTATGCTCATCCATCGAAATTGACTCACTGTTAGCTCCCGTAGCACTAGAAGCTGCTGTGGAAGATTCTAATGACTGTGAAGCTGAGGACGCGGCACTTGATGAACTAGTGGCTGCGATGCTTTCAGAACTAGCCTTACTTTCTGATATTGAATCAGCTAACTTTTGAGAACTGGCTATTGATTCGCTTTCTGATTTAGCTTTAGCTGAACTTTCAGAACTAGCTTTAACTTTGCTTTCGGAGTACGCCTTCTTCTTGATTTCAGATAAAGAAGAGGCTTTTTTTCTTTTGGCAGTGACTAGACTACTTGATTTTGGATTTGATTCGCTTGACTTGTTAGCACTATTTCCACAAGCAGCTAGTGCTAGTGATGTGAATAGGACGGCCCCGATGGTTATTCCTTTTTTCATTCTATATTCCCCTAAAATGGATCTTATTATATCTTTGATCCATCTTTATAGCGAAAGATAGAAATAAAACCAATCATACTTACAAACAATGTGAGTAGACCAAAGGTAACTACATTACTTTTGGCTTCATCAGTTTGTGGTAACATGTTGTTCATATTCTTTTTGATTTTCGACATGCTGCTTGCTGATGAGGATGTTTGGTTCTTTGATTGATTACTACTACTAGTAGTAGAGTTTAAGACTGGCGATTTGGTACTAACGTTCTTGGTAGTATCAGATGAATTATTACTCGTATTCATAGCTACTGATTTGGTGGTAGCAGACGCGACATTTTTTGTGGTTGTTTTTGCAGCATTTGTAGTAGCAGTGGCGTTCCCGTTACTTTGAATCTGACTAGCAGCGTTAGATTCAGAATCTTTGAATGATGAATTAGTGATGTTTGATTCTACTGATTCCTGAGCTGACGAACTAGAACCGCTTGATTTTGATGAGCTAGAAGTACTCTGAGCTGACGAACTAGAGTTGTTTGATTCTGCTGAGCTAGAAGAATTAGCGCTTGAGGTACTATCACTGTTACTTTCAGAACTAGAACGGGTACCTACGACTGATAACATTACGGGAACGTTGGCACTTACAAAAGTATTAGCTGATTTTATAGGCACTTGGTCAGGAATCGTTACTTTTGGAATCCTAACTGTGCCCTTAAAAGATTGACCATTAGTTACTCTCATGACGTAGACAGACATTGCTTTAGAATCAGGAAGGGATTGGTAAAGATTAGGATTCTCAATGGCACTGTCAATATAAGCATTTTGTTTGGCTTGTGCTTCTGATATTGCTTGAGCATTAGGTTCGTAAACGTCTACTACATATTGATGATACGCATTTTTACGACGAATAGAGTCGCTCATTGCAAGTACCCATTTACCGTTTTCGTAATTTAATGTATCTGTCCCGTCACCGACGTTTCTGAACCATGTGTCACCTTCGCTTGGCTGCGAAACAGAAGTGGAGTAGTAGACTTCTGCGTTTGCTTTAAGAGGTGTTGTTACACCGATTGTGCATGCTGATAAGATTGCCACACTAAATAAAGTAATTCTTTTCATTGTAATTCCTCCAAATTAATATTTCCCCAAATAGAAATCCCCATGATGATTAAATTTTAACCCCCTAGCTTTTAATGACATCCTGACTGGTCAATGTGAGTGGCAGGAGTTGAACCCGCATGGCAATAAGAAATAAAGGAAGGGTATCCCATAAGAAGTTGCTGTTCTGCCGTTGAACTACACCCACGTTTGTAATAATTTAGTGATGAAGCTTTTTATAGAGAAAATATGCAACTAATGCTGATATAATTGCCACAAATAATAGCTCAGTGCTCCACTTAATAGAGGACATGCTTTTAAAAAAATAAGTTAAAGAATTGAACATTGGTGATTCTCCTGTGTTTGATTGAGTTAAGAATCTCTATGCGAGCGGCAGGAGTCGAACCTGCATTGGAAGGTAGGCTATATTTGAATTAAAGGAACCATTCTACCGTTGAACTACGCTCGCAAAAAAACTTGCAAATACGATTTTAAGATCTATAATATTTCTAAGCATGTTTCGTACATGCCCCTTGAGGTACATTCTCTTTCGTGGTGAGGGAGAATGTATTTTTTTATGTTAATGCGAGCGGCAGGAGTCGAACCTGCATAAATATAGGATGTGAGACTTGTGAGAAGCGTGTAAATAACTGTTCTACCGTTGAACTACGCTCGCGTGAAAGCCCCAACGAGGGCTTGGACTTGTTATGGTCTTGCGTATTGATTGCCCCGTGGTGCTGGCTTGGCGCCGGAATTATCAGCAGCACTCTGGGTCATATATTGGTAATTACCTGGATTCTTAACGCTGGTGTAGTACTTATTGGAGTCTGAAACAAAAACCATGCCAGAAGCAGCAGTAGTCCAATCACCGTTTTGTGTATAAGAAGCATTGTCTGTAGTACTTGTTTCGCTCGCTTTTTTAGCGGATGATGTGCTAGCAGCTAATGATTCTGAACTGGCTTTAGCTATTGAAGAGCTTTCTGCCTCAGACTGCTTTTTGCTTGCTTCGGATTCAGAACTAGCCATACTCTCTGAATTCTCTTTGGATTCAGACTTGGAGGCAGCAATACTTGCAGATTCTTCTTTGCTGCTTGATAGGGCGCTTTCAGATGAATCCTTCTCTTTAATAGAGTTAGCTTTACTGATACTAGCCTTTCTTTTCGATGCATCTTTTGCTGAACTTTTCTTCGCTTTGCTACTTGAGACTGTATCTGACTGTGATGCACTCGATCTTGTTGTGCCAGAAGGAGCGGCCCAAGCCGTTAATGCTAAGAATAGGATTGTTAGTCCTACTGAGATTAAGGTGTATTTTTTGTATGGACGATTAACACCTGTTTTTGTGAAATGATGAATTCCCCCACGAATTGAAAAGTAAGCTAACGCAATTAAAGATACAAGAAACATAAATGTAAAAAATATATCCAAAGTAATCCCTCCAAAACATGTTATTCCCCAATAACAATAATTCCCCGAACTATAAGTAGTCCCAACTCCTAGCTTTTATCGACTTCCTATCTGGTCTGTGCATAAACTACATTAACGATGATAATTCGTGAGGGAGGCGGAAGTAGTCAAGAAATCTTAAAATATCCTGCTGCTTGCTCCAGCCGTACTCCTCTTTTAACATGGTCAACATAAATTTATTGGCTTCAACTTCGTTGTTATCGGATAAAAAGCTTGTCGTATTTATTGCAAAAAACTGTGCATTAAATCCCTTGTGATGTCGTATATGAAAAATTTCATGATAGCAAACACCATTTTGTGTACGTTCATCAATTGTATTATTAATGACAATCATTGGGATTCGATGCGAGTTGTTATTGTAGCCGTAAATATTGCTACCAAGGTTATTGAATTGCACGTTAATGCCCAAGTCACGCGCCAAACCAAAAGCATTTTGAATCCCAAACTTGTTGGTTAAGTGGTCAATATCTTCTTCAATCCACCGTTCCATATAACCAGCTCCTATTATTCCTCTCCATTACGATACTTTTTGGGAGTAAACTTCCTTTTTGCTAATTGTTTGGATAATTCTAATGTTTGGCGCATGGACGCTTTGAGTAGTTCTTTATCCTGATCAGATAGCTCTTGCCCATTTTGAAAAAATGATAACGAATGTTTGGAGTCGAGACCGTTCATCATATCTTCAAGTTCCTTATCGATATTTCTTTCATCTTTTTCAGTTAAGTCATAATAGTGAGATCCTTTTGTAGGAAAGTTATTTTGATCTTTGGTAATGCCAGCTAGTTTAAAAATTTCATCATCAGTAATTCGTAGACCTGTTGCCATTTTTTGAAGAGTTTTTGGTTTGGGAATCTCACGTTTTTTATTTTCTACTTGTGACCAAAATGATGGAGATATTCCTGCTTGTAGTGCAGCTTGTCTAACTGTAAAACGTTTCTTATTTCTTATTTCTTTGATTTTTGGACCGAAGTTTAACACTTCGTTACGTAGATTTTCCGTTGAACTCATGGCGTCAAACTCCCTTCTATGATTGGATTATAGCAAAAAGTGAAACAATAGAGTGCAAAAAGTGAAATATTATCGTGATAAGTGGTTGCAAAAAGTAAAACAAAAGATTATAATAATTTATGTAATCAAGAAAGGAGGCAAAGACATGGCAGTAGTCCTTCCTGTAAAAAACTCTGATGAAATCAGAAAACTAATCAGCCTGAAGGGGGAAACAGTACGGTCCTTTTCCCTTAAAAACGGTATTTCTTATGGATATTTATCGCAAATATTAAACGGAAGAAAACCATCTCCGAAAGTCGCTAAGAAAATATCAGATGGGGTTGAGAGACCAATTGATTCACTTTTTTTGTTTTCGAAAGTTGCAAAAAGTAACACAAAGTCGAAGGAGGCAACAAAATGATGCCAATGAAAAGTAAAAGAGCCGCTATCGCAAATAGCAACTCTTCGGATTAAACGTTAATGACTGACAATCTTTACCACTTTGGAGCTGGCAAACACGGTGCCAGGGTCATCATCAGTGAAAAAGAAAGTGTAGTTGTTTAGAAGTTTGGTGATACTTGGCACTAATCCTAGCTTAATATGTTCGTTCAGTTCAAACGGACCATTAATTTCGTCTTTGTTAGGAAAATCGTACGTTATCTTTTCCCAGTTCTTTTTAGAAACTTTCTTAGGCCGATCATTAATTGGCGCAGTGCGAATACCCCAAACAAAGTCATTGACGTTTAGCGTTAGTGTTTCACCATCTAAAAAATGAATCGTAGCTGTTAACATTTTTTTACCACCTTTTTAAGTGAGAAGTCTATAGAAATTATTTTTCCACCTCGTTGTAAGGCGGAAAGTCGAAGAAGTCGTGGACGCTGATACCGAGGGTGCCACATACCTTACGGATTGTAGTAATTGTTGGACGCTTACTTCTCCCTTCAAACATCGCGTTTACAGTCGACTGGTTCAGCCCAGCTAATGTTGCAACACGATTAATAGTTAAGTTCTGTTGAGTTATTAATTCCATTAAATGTTCGGAAACAAATTCTCCATCGGTTTTCATGTTATGAGCTCCTAACGATATATTGTTAAGTTCATTCTAAAGTAAATAACAAAAATATTTACTAATATATTGTTGACATGTAACGATATATTAGTTATTATATGGCCAGGTTACCAATATATTAGTGGCTGGAAAGGAGATACCAAATGACTTACACATTAAGGATTCGAGAATTGCGGCAGAAACTGGGACTCAGCCAATCAGCACTAGCTGATAAAAGTGGAGTACCGCAAACGACGATCAGCGCAATTGAGTCAGGTACTAATTTGACATACGAGACGGCGAAAAAGCTTGCCCGTGCATTGGGAGTTTCCACAGATGAATTATCAGTGGAGGTGACCGAGTAATGGAAGTTATGCAAGAGAAGTTGCACGAAATGGTCCAAAGGTTCCATTTAGGTGTGTCTAATGTTTATCAAACTAACGAAAGCAAAATTGATGAAGCGCGTCGAATATTCGAGTTACTAAAAGCAAATATTTAATTTTCAAAGAACGGAGGAAACAAAATGACACATCTATCACGAACTACATTAATCAATGCACTAGCAAAGGTTAAACCAGAAACACCAAGAGTAATGTTTGAGGCACTAAGCGATAAAGCACTAGATGCTGAATTTCGAGCAGTAACGGCCGAGTATAACGAGCAAGCTAGCCAACTTATGTCAGTTTCATATTAGGAGGTGCGAACATGTCAGATACGATATTGATTCGGCATGAGGCTCCAAAGGGATTCCAATTCATTAGCGAAGAAGAATACGAGAAGTTCCAAGCCTGGAAGCAAGCACAACGTGGTATTCGTACTTGGAAGCTTAAAGATTTGGCCAAGTATAAATACGGAACTAAATCAACCGAACGAGCCTCACGATATTTAACCAAGCATCGTCATGATTTGGACATTGAACAGGGTGGCTTCATTGATTATGTGAATACCCATAACGGCTGGCAGATTCCAGCAGCTGAGATGATCGATTACCTATTAGATCATCCCAATTAATTTAAATTATAAGTGAATTACATGGAAAGGCTATATAAAGCCCTTTCCAAAATACAGAGGTGTAGGTATGAAGAACAAGTTTGCAGAGCAATTGTCATTGGCATTAGGCAAAAATAAAACACTAACACAGCAGCAGATTGCAGATAGGACGCATGTTTCTCCCGGACAATTGTCCCGGTTGAAGAGTGGATCAAGAAGTACTGATCCACAAATCAGGAAGTCGTTAGCAAATGTAATTAACGATTTTTGGCTTAGCTATTCTGGTGCTCGTGAGAATTTCGGAGTGCTGTCATTCCAGAATGATCGTCAGCTACAAGGTGATATGTTCTCGGCTTTGATGAAACAGAAAAAGGAACAGCGTGAGCGAGAAAGAATTGAGGTTGAGTTTGAAGAAGCTATTACAGTCAAGCCGAGAGATCGGACGCCAGCGCAGCAGCTAGTTATTGAACGTTATCCACGTGAATATGCAGAAGAAATTAGCGCCGAGATAACTGATTTGGCTAAGAAAGCTGAGTATGCCGGTATTCCAATGGATAAATTGCAGGAAGTAATCGATAAAGTCAATCAAGAAAATGGCTAGGAGGAAATAGCAATGATTGAAGGAGCATTAGTAGGCTGCGCGTTAACTGCATTGTGGTTCAAGCGTCATGAAGTTGCTAGTTGGTTTGGAATTTAAGGAGATGAAGACAATGAAATTTACGTTCAGGATTGGAAACGTGCTTTACAAACAGCTCACGATTCAGGAGTTAGATAGTCTTTTTAACACGTTTAAGGAGGTTGAACGAATTGGAAGTACGCAAAGTATCGCCAAAGCCTAAATTTGAGTACGAAAAAAGCTGCTCGAGTATTGGGAGTACCCGTGCAGCTAAGACGCTTAATAATTTTATTTTCGAGTTCTATTGTACTCCGAAACAGTCACTAAGGCAACGTTTGACACGGAGGTGGGGCAAATGATACCAGCACAGGCAGATTTAAACGAGCATTGGCAGCAACGTAACGACTCACGCGACTGGGTACTTGACGCAGATAACTATTGTTACGATGGTGATGAGTTTGCCAAGGCACAGTTATTTCAAGATTATATCGATAATAACGACTTTAAGCAGTGGGCGGCTGATATGCAGGCCGATATGTTGAGCGCCATTTGTATCGTCACTTTCGGTTCGACTGACGTAAGCGTGTTATATCCAGATCAAGGTGAGGAGCCAAATTGGCAATGGTTGATTGATGTGTTTGGTCAGTCCCGTCTATGGGACGAGCTACTGGCACACATCGACACGGACACGATGATGACACGTCTGGGCTATTACTGGGTATCAGAGGAGGAATAAGCATGAGTAATGAGTTAGTTACGATGGTTAATAACAATATTGAGGATATGAAGAATAATGAAGGCTTGTCATTACCACCTGATTATTCAGTAGGGAATGCATTAAACAGTGCTTACTTGATTTTGAGTGATACGTCTAAGGGCCAACCATTACTTGATAAGTGTGACCAAGGATCAGTTATCAAGGCGTTGATGAACATGGCAATTCAAGGATTGAGCCCAGCTAAAAACCAATGCTATTTCATTCCTTATGGCAACCAGTTAGTCATGCAGCGTTCCTATTTTGGCTCAATTAGTGTTGTAAAGCGTCTTTCAAACGTTAAGGATATTCAGGCACAGGTTGTCCACAAAGACGACACTTTCAAGATTGGTGGTGAAAATGGAGTGCTGGTGGTTAAAGAGTTCGAGCCAAGCTTTGAGAACCTAGATAAGCCAATTATCGGGGCCTTTGCATGGATCGAAGACATCAACGGGAACCGGACATACACGGTTATGACAAAAAAAGACATCGACACCAGTTGGAGCCACGCTAAGACGAAGAAGGTTCAAAACGAGTTCCCGGAAGAGATGGCTAAACGGACTGTTATCAATCGAGCTGCGAAGTTCTATATTAATTCAAGCTCAGACAACGATTTATTTGTAAAAGCAGTTAACGAAACCACTCGCAACGAATATGAGAATGACGATAGAAAAGACGTAACACCGACTAAAAGGTCATTGGTAGCTGATGTAGCAGAGAATAAAGCTGAGAAGGTAGAGTCTGCCGAACCAGTCAAAGAACCCGTTAAAACAGCTGTAAAGGAGGCACCAAGCAATGATCAAGAACCTGCCAAAGACGGGGCCAACCAGCAAAACCTCTTCGACAACCTCGGAGACCTTGACGCCGGCTAACTATTACGATCGCTGGACAGATCAATCATTTATGTCAGCAACATGGTTCAAGAAGTTTTTAGCCTGTGAGGCTGAAGCACTCGCCGAGTTGCAGGGTAAATGGGAGCCAGTTATGAACTCAACGGCGCTAGTCGTTGGAAATTGGCTTCACAGCTACTTCGAAAGCGAGAAAGCTCATGCCAAGTTTGTTGATGAACATCCAGAGGCAATTTCAAGCCAGGGCCCAAGCAAAGGCCATCTCAAAAAGGACTTCAAAATTGCTGAATCCATGATTGAAGCCTTATCTGACGATCATGATTTTAATCTTCTTTATCAAGGCGATAAAGAAGTGATTGTAACTGGTGAAATCGGTGGTTATCCCTGGAAGGGCAAGATTGATTGCCTCAATTTGAAACAAGGTTACTTCGTGGATCTAAAGACGACCGCTGATATTTATAAGGGTTATTGGAATGAAGAAAGCCGTGAACGGGAACCATTTGTTTATGCGTATAACTATCAGCTTCAAATGGCCGTGTATCAGGAACTGATTAAGCAGCAATTCGGTGTGATGTGTAAACCGTACATCGTGGCAGTAAGCAAACAGGATCCACCAGACAAGCAGGCTATTGATTTACCGGAGTACCGACTTACTAATGCTATGAACCAGATATTGGACTCTCAACAGCATATTCAAGATGTCATTAAAGGCGAAGCAGATCCTATCCAATGCGGACATTGTGCTTATTGTCGTAGTACCAAAAAGTTAGAGAGCGTCGTTAGTGCAGACGACTTACTCATAGATTGACTAAACAGAATTGGCTTGAACAGCAGTGACTGAATCCACCGAACGGGTGAAAGGCCCATTAGTAAAGGAGGGACGAATTTGGATTACTTCAAGCAACGACGAGCGTACCGCAATTTTAAAATGTATGAAGCGAGTGT
>NZ_JAMSKZ010000018.1:0-61302 GCF_023806725.1 Lactiplantibacillus sp. C232 | reverse complement strand
TCGCTTTCAATTGGTTTTGGTCGACTTGATTGTAGCACAGGACGATATGTCCTTTTGTTGTACATAAAAATAGTGTTGATGGATTTTATCCATCAACACTAAATATCATAGACCCCTTTTTTGTGTATCGAGTTTTATGAATGTTAATTTAAAAACTGGTATACTTACGTATAATAATTAGGTTGAAATGGATGTGCACTACGTTATCGTATAGCTATGTTTTATGAAGCTGTATTTAACCATAAAATAAGTAAAAAAGATAAGTTCAGACAAGCTTGAAATATGAGCTTGGTGCGGGTTGCACAGTGTAATTAACAGAATTACTGAGCTGGACAAAACAAGCGAAAAAGATAAGCTGAGATAAGGTTAGATAAGCTTGAAATATGAAGCTTGGTGCGGGGTTCACTTTAGTGCCAGCCAGAGATTTTCATCTTTGGATTTTTTTAACTCAACTATCTGATTGTACCTAATGTCAGCTATTCTTTTTCTGTAAGAATAGTTCTGATAACATGCCGTAAAGGCAGGTACCAAGAATAAAGATGGCCCAAAATATATCGGTAGTGGATTCAAATCCATGACTGTAATGCATCAGGACAGGAATAAAGAGAAGTAAAGAAATCCAGAATCTAAAGCTACGATAAAAATTTTTTTGAAATTTAAATTTCATTTTTATTGCCTCCAAAATGTTTTACCATACACTAATGCTGATGGAGATATTAGTCCAATCATTAATGTTTAAAGAGATGGTTAACGAATCTTCACAGTGACAGTTAGTTGTTAAAGATTTCAAACAGCAAAATAAATTTTCTTTGAAGTTAAGTCGCCATTTTTTAATGGTCTTCTATGCTTACTATTTATCAGCACTTCTGGATGATTTGTATCATAATTTCTATTATATAAAGTACCCCCTTGAGTTGAAGTAAATCCAGACTCAGGGGGGTATTATGTTTTCAGCTAAAATAAAGCAACAAGTTTTAAGTAAATATCTCCAGGGAAATTCGTCCCTGTTACTTATGAAAGAATATGGTATCAAAGGAAGTGCGACGATTTATCAGTGGCTCACTCAATTTGAAATTTTTGGCATTCAAGGATTAGAGAATTGTCGTAGGAAGACATTTTATGACTATTCCTTTAAAATCAAGGTTATCAAATGGTGACAAGAACATCATGCCTCATATCCAGTAACGGTAACCCATTTCAGATTGAAGCAACCGATGATGGCTTGGGACTGGGAACGAAGACTGATTGAGGGACGTCTTAAGCCATCCAAAGGATGGTCTTTAAAAATGACAGATAAATCTAAACAATCTAAGACATTGAAACAACTTCAGGAAGAAAACGAGCTTTTACGAATCCGGTTAGCATACTTGGAAAAACTCGAAGCCTTGGCACAGAAAAAATCTCAAACCAAGAAAAAGCCAGCTAATCACTGAGCTAAGGCGTGAATTCAATGTTAAATTAGTTGTGGTTTTAAAAGCAGTATACATGCCGAATAGTAGTTACTACGATGCACTTCACCGTAAATATCAATCAGGATCATCAACGTTAATCACAAGGCAGTACTTTGTATTATGCGTGAAAATAATCTCCTTTGTCAGGCATTCAATCGTCGAACGAAGAAATATAACTCTTATAAAGGAACTGTTGGTACAGTTGACCATAACCGTTTAAACCGTCGTTTTAAAACGGATTGTCCATTTCAAAAAATCGTTACTGATGTAACGGAATTCCGTTAGGGGAATCAAACAATCAACGAACGTGCATACTTTACAGCTTATATTGACCTTTATAACGGAGAAATTCTTGAATGGGCCATTGGTCGTAGACCAACGGTAGCCTTCATCACACGCCCCCTTGAACGATTAGTGGCACGACGTTCGGGCTTACCATACCGTATGCAATTCATTAGGATCAGGGGTTTCAGTATCAGAACTGTCGGTACGTGAATATTTTGCGACAAGCTCGCGTTTTCCAAAGCATGAGCTGCAAGGCCACATGCCTAGATAATGTGGTAGCTGAAAGTATCTTTCACATTCTTAAAGTTGGCACGGTTCACAATTAGCAGCTTAGAAATTCACTCCAATTTATGGGGTTCACTTCAGTTGTGTTTTTTATATAAGGTTACTGAAAAAACGAAGTTAGAGCGGTATTCAGCCGACTAATTGAATCGAGATTTTTAACAAGAATTTAAGCTCAATATCTGCGGAAAACTACAATTTCTTAATAAAGGCTCTTGAAATACCAGATAAGAAACTAGCACACTTGATCTTATTTGTGAGTATAATTGACTTATCAGGTTAACTTGGAGGTTGATGGCATGCAAGTGAGTCAATATCAAGATTTACGTGTTCAGCGAACAATCAATAGTATTTACGATGCTTTTAAACGGTTAATTTGCGAAAAAGAATATTCAAAAATTACAGTGACCGAATTGGCTAAGATGGCCCAGATCAACAAAAAAACATTTTATCGGTATTATCCGACTTTAGATGATTTACTGATTGAATTACAGACGCGATACTCTCAAGCCTATCTAAAAGAGATTGGTAATTTACAATATCCACGAGATCTAGCAAAAAGTGTGGAAGCTTTTTTCACCTATTCCGCTACTCAGGGTGAGGCATATGATCGAATTACGACGTGCTCAGTGGGGTCTTACGTTGGCATTCGGCAACAAATGATCAACGAAGTCATGACTAAAACTTGGGGCCAGTCCCAGGAGTTTAATCAGCTTGCGGATTGGAAACAAAGAATTTTACTAGATTTTGTGGAGCAGACGGGACTGAAGGTTTATACAACTTGGGTTGCAACTGGTAAGAAAGAACCCCTTGAAGCAGTTATTAGCGCTGCTACCGAATTAATGCAAGGCGGTGTAGAACAGTATTTAAAATTAGAGCAGTGAGTCAATTTTCAGTTTGAGTATGAGTATAAGGGTCGAGATTGTTAAAAATACAGTCTCGGCCCTTATTTTGTATATTGAAAGAATTTTGACGATTTTGGAAGCCTACTAGCGATTAATGTGTACTCTAAGGATGTTTATTACTTGATTCACGTTTTAATGGACGAAAAAATAATCAAATTGATATATTTTATGCGCCAAATTCAGAAAAAGTGTGGCATAAGTCCCGCTTTTAAAAATACTGCCCATTTTTTAGTGACGGAATCCATCGCATAATGAATCCATCAGCAACGAAATAACGGAGGCTATTAAATGACAGTTAAAATTAATGAAGAACGGGCAGTTGCTCGTGTTGTTCACCAACAAGTTCAGGGAATGTTAGAAAAAAATCTTGAATTGCTTGATCAGGTAATCGCACCAAATGCTAAGTTAGTGCACATCACAGGAACTGTTCAAAGCAAGGCTGAATGGCTACAACAGATTAGACTTGGACGCATGCACTACTTTAGTAGTCATGAGGTTTTGTTTCAAGTGGTTGTAAAAGGGAAGCAGGCGCAAGTAGTCATGCGTAACGAGTTGGATGCACGCATCTATGGATTCCGGAATACGTGGCCTTTGCAATCCAAGGTCGAGTTAGTTAAGGGACCACACGGCTGGCAAATTATTGCCTCACACGCGTCGATGTATTAGAAGGAGAAATGATGACAAAAAGAAGAATGGCAATCGCAACGATTGCGTTGTTAATTGCGAATTTTATGGGTGGCTTAGATGCTACCATTGTTAATACTGCATTACCGGCAATTACCAGTGATTTAAATGGGATTCGCCTGATTGGCTGGATCAGCTCAATCTTTTTATTAGGGACAGCAGTTACGACGGTTTTATGGGGCCGAGTGGGTGAATTGATTGGTAATAAGCTCACCTTCCAAATTTCGGTTGTGCTATTTATCATTAGTTCGGTAGTTGGTGGTTTGTCTACTAATATGGTCATGTTAATTATTGCCCGAGCCTTTATGGGAATTGGCGCTGGTGGAATGGTTTCCATCCCATTTATCATTTATGCGGACTTATATGAAAATCCTGCTGAACGAGCACGAGCCTTGGGATGGGTCACGGCGTTTTATACGTTATCCACCGTTGTCGGTCCCTTGATTGGTGGCTGGCTCGTAGACACATTGTCTTGGCATTGGGTATTCTTTATTAACTTACCCATTGGAATTATCTCACTCCTGTTATTGCAATTCTCTTACCGTGAGAGTGAGCATGAAGCTACTCAAAAACGATTTGATTATTTAGGATCAGGACTGTTGATTGTAACCCTGATTGTTTTACTGTTTGCTAGTGACGCAATCGCTTCAAATTTAACTCAAGCGTTGGTTTTACTGGTAATTGGTTTGATCTTAATGGTTATTTTTTACCAAGTTGAAAAACGGCAAAAAAATGCATTGGTACCCACTGAATTACTGAAAAATTGGCGTATCCAATCGCAAAATGTCATCATGTTTCTGATTAACGGTTTCTTCATCGGTTATAGTGTCTACGCACCAATGTGGTCACAGGGACTGTTAGGTACTAGTGCCACGTTAGGTGGTTTGACCCAGATTGCTGGTTCGATCCTATTATTGGTGGGGACAAGGTATACTGCTCATTTGATGGTAAAAATGCCGTATAAACGAATCGTTATGTTTGGAATCCTTAGTGTTTTACTATCAGCATTATCGATGGTGATGGCGACCCAATTTGCGCCTTATTGGTGGTTATTAGTTAGTGGTGGCTTTAATGGTTTGGGAATGGGCTTATCGTTTACACCAATGCAAGTTTCACTACAGGATGGCGTTCGACGAGATCTAATTAGTGTTTCAACAACTTTCGGGTTGTTATTCAGAACACTTGGTCAAACGTTTATGTCTTCAATTTTTGGTGCGATTTTGAGCATTAGTACTGCTAGCCAGATTGGTGGGAAAATTACGACGCAGATGATCAATAAGTTAACGGATGCAAGTTCGGCACGCTCGTTACCACAGAACTTGTTACCACAGCTCCGCACCATTTTATTTAATGGTATGCATTTAATTATGGTGATTGGTTTGATTTTGGTGGTCATTGCGTTTGTAATTAATCTGACTCGCAAAGAACCTGCCAAGCAACCACGGTAAAATATTTTAAGCGTCGGTTATGAGTTAAGCGTGGCATATGTCTCAATTTTTAAAACATTGACCATTTTTATATAAGCCAATTCACGCGATAATCAAGGTGTAATCAAGAAAGGAAGTCCCAAATATGATGGATATTCAAGAAGTTTCAGATCGGTTAGCTTTAAAGCAGGTTGTTGATTTATTTTCAAATTACTCAGACACTAAAGAAAATGAGAAGCAGGTTCAACTCTTTTTACCAAACGGTAAAGTAAATATTATTAATGATGGTAAAGTTACGTTTACGCTGAATGGGCGTCAGGAAATTCTGAACGCTTTCAGTTCTTCAATGGACGATTACTCAGCTGTCTTTCATATGAGTGGACAACAAACCGTTAGTTTCACGGACGCAACCCACGCGGATGGCATTGCTTATAATTACGTTACGCTGGTTAAAACCAATGAGCAAGGCCAAACGGTGACGACTAATGAAGGGGTCCGTTATCAGGATAAGTACGAAAAAGTCGATGGTCAGTGGTATATTGCAGAACGGAATTCTAACTTCATTTGGCATACGGAGGACGTGAAATAAATGAAAAAAGGTTTAATTATTGGTGCAACCGGATCAATTGGTAGTGCCGTACGTAAAATATTGTTAGCAAAAACGGACGTACAGTTGACTTTATATTCGCGCCGTGCAGACCGGTTAAAGTTGATAGTTGATCGTGAAACGGCAGTGGCAGGGAGTGTCACTGATGATGATCAACTAGATCAAGCGATTAAAGGACAGGACTTTGTTTTTGTCGCATTAAGTGGTGATATGGATAGCTTTGCAGCTCATATTATCTCAGCGATGGAACGCAATGGCATTCAACGATTAATTTTTATTACAACGATGGGAATTTATCAGGAAATTCCAGCGTGGTTAGGTGATTCGCCGGAACCTTACCACAATCCGATTTTAAAATCGTTTCGGCAGGCAGCTGACCGTATTGAACAATCAGATTTAAACTACACAATTATTCGTCCTGGTTGGTACAATAACGGGCCAATCAATTATGAAATTACGCAAAAGGGCGAATCATTCGGTGGTCATGACGTTTCACGCGATAGCATTGCCGATTACGTCATGAAACTAATTACGGAACCAGCGCTCGACAACCGAGCTAGCGTTGGAATCAATACCCCAGAATAGGAGCAGCTAATATGAAAAAAGAAATCACATTAAATAATGGTTTGAAAATGCCAGTATTAGGATTCGGAGTTTTCCAAATCCCCGATTTTGAAGAATGTAAGCAAGCAGTCTTGACTGCTTTAAAACAAGGTTACCGGTTGATCGATACGGCAGCTGCGTATGGCAATGAACGAGCGGTCGGCGCCGCCATTCGTGAGAGTGGCATCGCCCGTGAAGAAATTTTTGTAACGACTAAGTTATGGGTCCAAGATGCGGGTTATGAGCAAACACAAGCCGCTATCCAGGCCTCACTTAAACGTCTTGGACTTGATTATATTGATTTATACTTGATCCACCAACCGTTAGGCGATGTTTATGGTTCATGGCGAGCAATGGAAGCTGCTTACCACGATGGTCAATTAAAGGCACTGGGAGTGGCCAACTTTGAAAATGACCGGTTACAAGATTTGATTATGCATAATGAAGTCAAACCCACAGTCGATCAGATTGAACTTCACCCATTTTATCAACAACCACAACGGGTTCAGTGGTTGTTGAATCATGATATCGTACCGGAAGCCTGGGGCCCATTTGCAGAAGGCAAGAAGGGAATTTTCACAAACTCAGCCATTCAAGAAATTGCTGAAGCACATGGTAAGACGAACGGTCAGATTATTTTGAAATGGTTGAACCAGCGTAATATTGTGGTGATTCCTAAATCCGTGCATGCAGCCCGCATTGTTGAGAATTCTCAAATATTTGATTTTGAGTTAACTCAAGACGAGATGCAACAAATGACAAAATTAGACGAGGGCACGAGCCTATTTGGCAACATGCATGATCCTGAAACGGTAGCGCAATTGGGTGGCTTTAAGTTTGACTATTAATTGGCGGTGATACGTAAGAAATCAAGAACTGCTTAAGACCAACTTGTTGACTGGTGAAGTAGCGTTTAAATCTGTATTGGCTGAGGAGCACGTGATAAGTTCAAATTAATGATTGATAGTGAGCACGATTACTGATTCTAGTCATTGTGCTTTTTACTGTAAAACGCGTAACTATCAACTTTTCAGCTAATCGTTACGCGTTTGGCAGGCTTCGTATTATTACTGGATATGAACAGGTGTGTTTACTGGGATATGCTTGTACATCCACTTAGCATCCGAAATGGACAAGCGGACGCAACCATGTGAATCGGACCTTTTGCCGAGTAAGGCTGCCTTGCTGGCAATATAGTGATTGGATGCGTCTACTGGAACCGAGTGAAAGAGGTAGACGCCGTGATCCTTAAATGAGACCCAGTAATTGGCACCTTCGTGCAAGCTAGCATTGTAAAAATGCAGGCCGCGTTCAGGTTGGATAACGAAATCGCCTTTGGGGGTTGCATTTGTGCCGGGTTTACCGGTAGTGGCAAGCATTGTGTACAGGAGCTTATCGCCAGCTTTCAGGTAGACCCGCTGTTTTGCAACGGAGACATCAATCCTCAAGTTGGGATAATTTTGCACATTCGGATAAGGATGGTTGGATTCAGAAGGGCCGTGCCAATCAACCGGGGTTGCCGTTGCAGGGGCTGTTTTATGGCTGACACTACTTTTACGCGTTTTAGATTTAGCATGGCTTGAATTAGAGTGACTTGTACTGGCAGCTTGAGCCCTAGTTGCTTCGAAAGCGAAACTATTTCTAACCATACTTCTAATCCCAAATAGTAGCACTATTCCGGAAAAAAATAAGGTTAGATATAGAATAAACTTCGTTGTTAGTTTCATGTAATCATACTCCTCAATTTTACATTACTGCATAGCGGAGGGTGCCAGAGCCAGAAATGTATTGTAACCAAGGGTAACCGTCAGCAGTAATCTGGGCGTTATAAATAACAGAGTCACCGGGGTAGTAGACCCCAACTATTGACGTTGATGGTGCAGTTCGAATGTTGGTTTGTTGAGTAAAGGTAAAAGTACCCGAAATATTGTTGGTATTGTATTGTGCTGAGGTGCCACTCATTGCAACGTAACGCGTATTGCCAGAGCCGGCAAATATATCCCTCAGCGTTAACTTGACCTGTGTAAGTAACTGAATCACCAGGATAGTAAGTACCGACAACGGGTGCCGATAGTGAAGGTACAGTCCGAATGCTTGTGCTCCAGAAATGGATGGTAGAATATGATATTGTGACCACCCAATCATTGCACCAGGTTTAATTGCAATGAAAAAGTTTTTTACGTAATTTGGAACACCTTGTTCAGCGTCATCGCGAAGTAAAGCAACATTAGGAAGTGTGAAGCGTAAAAATTGACCTGGTTTACACGAAAATGAACTATGTACTGTAAATGGTCGAACATGGATAGAATTAGTTGTAACGGGTGTCGGGGATGTGATAGGGGCTGAATCATCAATAAATTACGTGCTATGACTAGGAATAGCTGGTGCTGCTATATATGGTGCCGTACTGCTACGGAGGTAGCCGCGCTATTACTTGTAGCTGCTGTCTCATTTGAATTTAGCTTACCAGTAGTGGATTTAGATATTTGTTTGCTTGCTGTAGTTGTGGAAATATTACTAGTGGCTGAACTGGCCTGCTGGCTAGTAGTAGTTGCTGTTGAAAATTGATGGGTTGCTGAAGACACGTTAGTAGCACTGTTAGCCGTAATTGTACTAATTGATGATACTTCTGAGGTAGCACCTGAAGTTGCGGCTTTAACTTTAGTGGTACTAGGACTTGATGTTTGATCAGCTTTCCCTTGTACAGGCTTTGCTAATGTAATTCCTAAAACACTGCTCATTACGACAATAGAACTGAGTTCGACAATCTTATGACTAGTGTTCTTGTTATACGTACTCCATTTTTCATAGAATATTCCTCCAATTTCTGTGCGATAAATGAAAAAATTACAACAGCCACGTGATTATTTCCACGAGTTGAATCCTAGCACCTGGTTATTCGGATGGAAACGTCAAATTAAATGGATAGTTGTAAGTAAGGTTCGTCTTGATGATTATAGCGGGTGTAAACTGACTTGCTTGGGTAACTGTGGATTTTTTGAGACTGATACGGTGTGGAAAAATCATGGTCAGGAAAGTTTCCAAATTAATTTAGGGTCGCAGTCTTTTAGGGTGGGCGCTAAGTGGTAGTGATGTGATTGTTGGCAGTAAAGTGGTAGCCGTGTAGGTATAATAAGACTAACGACCATTGCTTGCACCTTTAACGCGTGACTACTGAAAGTACCAATGTTTTGTGGCGATGGCGATAAAAACAACGGTTATTAGAGGTTGCTCAACGCGGACTTGCTGATTGGCGAATGTTTACGTTATAAGCCAAACACAAATAAACCAGCAAATACCAATGTCCCTGATTATTCAGGACATCGGTATTTGCTGGTTTTTAAATTAGATGAATAACAAAATTAGTTAATCAACATATTGCGCGTAGTCGATCCCTAGTCGCTTGGCAATTCCGGTAACTTCTGCGAGTGTCTTGTCATCAATCTCGATGCCGTTAGCTGACCGGTCTTGATACGCGGCAGCTTCCTTATCGCCGGCAACGATGACTGGTTTGCCGGGAACGGATGGTAGGTCGCGAATGGCTTGCAAGTAAGCTGAAAACTTAGCAATAATGGCATCCTTATCACCAAAGATTGAAGGGTCGATGGCGACAAAGCTCTGACAAGGGCCCACGGAAAGGTCGTCCGGAGTAATTTCGTTGGAGGTGTTGCCCATTGAAAGGATTGCTGTGAAAACCTCGACGATGACACCGAGACCGAACCCTTTGTGGCTACCGGTGTCTTCGGTAACGCCACCTAATGGCGCTAAACCAACATTGGAATCTAAATCACGGAGGGCATCCAAGTCTTTGGTATCGTTATGGCTATTAACGGGCGTTTCGCCATCCTTAGCGACCCATAATGCGGGCAAATCTTTACCTAATTTACGATAAACTTCAATTTTACCTTGTGGCACCGTCGTTGTGGCCGCGTCGAAGATAAATGTGTTCGGGTTGGCTGGCATGGCAAAGGCAATTGGGTTGGTGCCGACCAACGCTTTGGTAGCATGAGTGGGTAACATCGCTGAACGTGAATTGCACGACGACAGGCCAATCAGACCTTCTTCGGCAGCCATGTTGGCATAGTAACCCGCAATACCATAATGACCGGAGTTACGAGTCGTAACGATACCGATACCGTGTTGTTTTGCTTTTTCAATGGCTAGGCGCATGCTATAGATACCGTTCAATTGGCCCAAACCAAAGTGCGCGTCAACGACCGCACTAACATCGGTTTCTTTAACAACTTCTGGCCGATTATGTACGCGAATCTTACCGTTACGAATGAAGTCGTCATACATGATCATTCGCTGGACGCCATGGGATTCAATGCCAATCAAATCGGTGTAGATCAACATGTGGGCGACTTCTTGGCTTTCTTCTTCGGTAAAGCCGTAACCTTTGTAAATATTGTAAATCAGGTGTTCAATTTTTTTGCTATTGTATCGTTTTACCATTACATTCACCACGTTATTTGAAATAGACTTAAGTGACAGCCTTGTATATTATAATATGATAATAATAAGGACTTTGAATGTCAATTAAATTTTAATAATCTGTTAATCGTAAATTAATTAAAAGTGTCATCATATAACAGGTCAACCCGAGTCTTCAAAGCGCATGAAATTGAGGTCAGACTAAATCAAAGATAATGCCGGGTCATATGGCACGGACCAATCATAAATTAGGTATAGCTAAAGGGGGCATCAATAAAGTGTGCCGTTAACTGATGGCCTGTTTAGGGTGGCCCTCATTAGTAGCTGGTGATGAATTGGACGAAATAAATTGCGGCTGCGACGTTGGCTGATGCTAGCGCTGAGACCGCGAAATTGCGGTTTAGGTATTGCTGGTCAATGTGCAGACTAGAATGGTAAGTTAAATTATTTGCGAATGGTTGCAGTTGTTGCACGCGTGCTTGTGGATAAGTTAAAGGAATTAGATGACAAATCGGTAATTAGTTGGGACTAATGACTGTAAATGTTAATAACATGACTTATTTGTGGGTAAGTGCATGAGCATCTGGGGATAAGTAAGGAAAATGAGGATAATTGTGGTGAATCCAGCCATCCACAGTGCATAACTTTTATGATGTAGAAGTTATCAACAGATTTATTAGATATGATGTGAGATTAATAGATGGGGATTACGTGGTTAGTAATAACTTTTTGTAATCTGATTCAATGAAATTCTTTAGTTTAGGCACTGGCTCAATTAGAATTGTTGCGTCTATATTGATTTGAAATTCTGATATATCAATGATTTTGAGCACCTATCAAATAAATTGTTAGCTATTTAGCTCCTAAAATGGGTAAATAAGTGTAGTCGGAGGGGGAAGAATAAATGGGAGATTCAATTGGACAACGTATTAAAGCAAAGCGATTAGAATTGAAGTTAACGCAAAATCAAGTTGCGGAAAAATTATTTGTTACACAGCAGACTGTTGCTAGGTGGGAAAATGGAAAGCATACATTACCAGTAAAAGCTGTTCAGGATTTGAGTGAACTATTTGATGTACCAACAGCTTATTTTTTTGGTGAAGATCAAATTATTATGCGTCGATTTAATTTTTTTGCATTTGTTGGTAGTGTTTTTGTTAACTTTATCTTATTTTGGCTAATTGCGATTGTATTATTAACAGTTTTATTAACAGTGTGGGGTATGCTAGGTGCCGGTTTGGCTGCACCAGTTGTGATTATTTGGCAGTTCATCACTGCTGCTCATATTTTTGACATTGGTCGTTTGATGATTAGTTGTGGTATGTTGCTCATGTCGTTGGTTGTTATTCCAATTGCTTGGAAAATTACATGTTATATCGGTTGCATTTTAAAAGCCTATTATCGGTATAATGTAAATTCAATTGTGTATGAGGTAATACCAAGGGAGGCTAATGATGATTATCGCAAATAAGATTAGCAAGCAAATTCAACTTGCGGATCATGATGTTGAGATATTGCATGAAACAACGATTCACGCTAAAACTGGCGAGTTTTTAAGTGTTATTGGTCCTTCTGGCTCAGGAAAAACGACTTTATTGAACTGTCTATCAGGATTAGTAAAACCAACCTCTGGTGAGGTTTACATTGATGGACAGTGTATCCAAAGCTTATCTGCACAAAAATTGGCGCAATTACGGCGCACAACGATTAGTACGATTTTTCAATCGTATAATTTATTGCCAGCGTTAAATGTTTTAGACAACGTGATACTACCCTTACGTTTGAACCATCAACGAATAAGCAAAGTTAACGTTGAGACGTTATTAGGTGATTTAAATTTTAAGGCTAGTTTAAGTCAGTTTCCTAGCCAATTATCAGGTGGAGAACAGCAAAAGGTTGCGATTGCTAGAACCCTAGTTATGCATGCCAAAATTATCTTTGCAGATGAACCAACAGGTGCTCTAGACTCAATGTCCAGGGAGGTAATATTTCAACAATTACGAGAGTTGGCTAATAATGGTGTCTGCATCATCATGGTAACTCATGATATTGAACAGGCAGCCCGTACTGATCGTGCATTAATCCTAAGCGATGGTCACATTGTTTCTGAGGTCGAACGCCCGTCAGTTGATCAACTCTTTACTCAAATGGATAGTATACGGGGGTAATGACTATGGTGTCATTAAGTATTCATCAATTTCAATATTCTTGGAAGTCTTGGATGACGGGAAATTTTATTTTTATTATTTCTGGCTGGCTTATTGGCTTTTGCTTAACTGGTATCGATACGTTGAGCTGTGTAACGTTTTCTTCACACATTGATCCATTACCATTGTTTATCATGCCAATGGTTTTTGGTGGAATAACACTATTATTTGTTTTAGGTGAAGTTATTCGACTGATTATGCAGGAGTTGGCTAATGAATACCAGTTATGGGTGGTTTTAGGTGCTAATCAGCATCAATTGGCACTTTTAATCGCTGTGCAGATGGGGTTGACAGCTTTCCTAAGTAGTTGGGTTGGTTATAGTTTATCAATGCTAAGTATAAAGCCGCTATACGGATTATTGCAATTTTACATTGGCCGCACATGGTTGCCGAACGTGGTCTTTAGACCATCTGTCAAGGTTGGCCTGATGACTAGTTTAATTGTAGCGGGGGTTGCAGTTTTATCTGGTCTAATTAACACACATCGATTATTGCGACAACACCATAGACGAATTTTCAACATGCTCTTATTCGCTATATCGCTAGTGGGATTGAGCATAGCGAATTACCAAGTGTTAGTGACCAATACACAAGAAGATAGTGGAGGTGTTTTCCTTGTACTATTATTTTGGTTAATTCTAGTCCAGACTCAAATTGGCAGACAATTACTGATGTGGCTTTCTGGACGGATAACGAAGTTAACACCATCTGGACTATTCAAATTAGCAAGTTGCCAAGTGATGATTAATGCCAATGTTAATGTGCCAATACTAGCATTGCAATCCCTCAGTTATGGGTTAATAGTGTTACTTTACGGACTTGGTGGGACTGGTGGTCAAGATATTAAGAATGTCATTGTTTCGTTTATTGTTTATGTAGGGGCACCGGGACTACTAGTTATTGCTAATATAATTTCTGTTGCGATGTTAAGCGGACGCCAACAAGAGCAAAACTTCCAACAATTAGAGCAATTAGGATTCAGTGCTAGGATGCTGTTGCAGGAACGTAGCTTGGAGTGCTGTTTTCAAGTTGTACCGCTGTTAATAGCGGCGATGATTACGAATCTTACGTTGTATGGTGCATTGCTGATGCTTGCATGGCATACGCAAGTTAGGATACAAATCAGTTTAATGTCGGCCTTTTGGCTACCGATGGGTGTTTCAATGCTGACATGGGTAACGTTGACGATGGTTGCATGGAAAGAAGTTTTTGTTCACTTGGAGAGGGCTGAAATGGGTAGACAATAATTTGCTGATTTGTTTTCAACAGCTATATGGCAACCTTGGCGTAGTAGTCGTATAAAGCAGACCTACCCATTTACGCTCAACAGGTCCATCTTGATTTTGAACAGGTTGGTAATCAAGGTAAACAGGTAATTGTCTTTGACCAGGAAACGACCAATGGTTAGCTGGTTTTATCGTGAGTGGACGCGCCTACCCGAGCAGTTATTAAGATACTGGAAGTGGGCAATGACAAGAATCAGCGTGCAGCCGCGCGCTAATCTGTCCTAAACTAATATTAGTAAAGAAATAAAATAACTGTCTAATCAAATACGATATTATGAACGACGCTGGCCGGATAATCTTTAGTATAATAGTGATTATTAGTTAACGTTGTACGATTGATTAATCATGAACATTAGGTGGTAAATATTATGAATGAATCGGCATCGGATGAAAACTTTTTGGATTGTCCATTTGCCAGTGTTCAAAAAGTCGTTCGCGGAAAATGGAGCATGGTTATTCTGTATTTCCTTAGTCAGCGGGTCTTGCGTTTTGGTGAACTCAATCGCAAGGTTTATCCACCGGTGTCACCAAAGGTTGAATATTCACTCACCCCATTAGGAGAGAAGTTCTTGCCTGTTTTGAAGGCTTTGGAGAACTTTGCGGTAGACTATCAGGATTACCAAGCTTAATTAAGTGAAATCGGTTAAGAACGAGCATGCTCCGGTTTATTCACGGCACTAATTGTCGTCATAAAAATTAAAAAACGAGATCCAGCGACGTCTTCATACGTGCTTGGATCTCGTTTTTAGGTAGAACTAAGTGACTATCGAGCCCAGAGTTGGGTCGAATGGCGATGTCACTTGGCCTTGAACCGCATAACTAAAATGATAATATTGCTTTTAAATTCTGAAAGCTAATGAACAACTCTTCTTTGAAACTTTTATTGGGAATATTGCTTTATTTAATACGCATGATTTATCTATCCAAGAAGGTGTCTGCATTATGCGGCAGAATTTGGCGCGAGTGTTGACGTTGTTTTAACTGACAAGATTAGTTTTTGGAAAAACTTAGCCGAACGGATTACCATATTTTTGACAGTATTGGTAAAATCCTAAGCGGTATAGATCGATAGTTCGGGTTAGTTCTTCACTAGATTGAAAATGAATTAGTTGTAAAACGGCGGCAGTAAATGCCAGTGCCGCTGTGCCGTTAGCTGTGACTAGATTCTTGTCGCTAATGACTTGCTGTTCATGAAAGTCGGCTGAGTTTTGATAGTTAGGATAATTGTGCCACATCGCCAGTGAATTGCCGGTATGCTGATAACCAGTTAAAAAACCGTTTTGGGCTAAGTAATCTACCGCACCACAGATTGCGCCAACTGGTTTTGAGGCATTGAGGTGTTGCTGAACTAGTGAATATAATAATGAATTATTGATATTCCAAGAGTTACCACCAATTAGGATTAATAAGTCAATAGTTGGTAAACAATCCAGTTGATAGTCAACTTTAGTGGTGAAGCCACCAATTGTCGTAACCAATGGTGTTGTTGAAGTCGTTTTAACTTGCCAGTCAGTGCTTTGATTTAATTGACTAGCTAGATAAGAAGCTTCCCAATCTGCGTATTGATCTAGCATTAGAAATAATGCAGTTTTCATGTTGACCTCCAGAGGAAAATATATTTTCAGAACCGAATATGTTATCCTCAATTATAGGAACGTACGTTCTAAAAAGCAAGTGCATGATTAAATGTTGGAGGGCAGTAAATGAGCAAACAATCCGTAATTCTTGAGTTAATTAGAACACATATTTGCTATACACCACGGGTCTTTCAACGTATTAATAAGAAATTAGCCGTTAATTTAAGCGAAGTTGAAATTAGAGATTTAGTCAATCATATTCTGATACAACCAGATGAAATCAAAAGGTGTGGGAAAAATTATTATATCCGAAGTCGTAAAGCGCGGGTAGAACTAACAGTCAATGCTGGTAATTATCGCTTAATTACAGCCAGTAAATACACAGAAGTCGACGGCTTTTAATCAATAAGACAGCTAAAAGTAATAAAAATATTAGTGAATCCGTGTGGTGGTTGAGTATTTTGGCAATGAGAAATGGGTTTTACTTGGATGAAGCAGTGAAGTGCTTCTTACGGAATAAAGCGGAATACTTAAAAAGTTAATTAATGTTAGTTGAGAATAATTACAGGAGTGTAGCACACTTTAAAAGCAATAAATCCCCCCATCAGGCTAGTATGGAAATCTAGCTGATGGGGGAATTTATTGTGTGTATATATTTGGACGTGATTTAATTACGAGCCGTCACCGATTTGACGGATTAAACAGCTTATAAACCAGTATTAATTGATAACTAGTTTAAATTAAGCGTTGTGTCAAATGTCTTATAAGCGTTATCGTCGTCATAATCGTCAGTATCATAACTAGCATCCCATTTTAGGCGAATACTAGTGATGTCTTTAACGCTGGATAATTTTGATAAAACAAAGTATACGTTACCGTCAGAATCGGTACCACTGTTTA
Organism: Lactiplantibacillus sp. C232; assembly: GCF_023806725.1. Taxonomy (NCBI): domain Bacteria; kingdom Bacillati; phylum Bacillota; class Bacilli; order Lactobacillales; family Lactobacillaceae; genus Lactiplantibacillus; species Lactiplantibacillus sp. C232. Next base: position 44,654 of record NZ_JAMSKZ010000018.1, on the reverse strand, counting down.
AATCACCGTCAAAATCATCGCTATCCATGTCGGCTTCGACTTGTTGACCGTCGTTCGTGCTGAGTTTGGCCTGGGTCGGATAGGCTGAAATATCTTGCCCAGCATGGATACTCATGTGAACTTTTACGACGCCGTTAAAATCTTTCTTGTCATTACCGCTACCGCTAGTATAAGTGCCGTCCGTTTTGTAGACCGTGACTTTATCGATTTTAAATGTGGATTTCGCCCAGCTACTGTCGGTAAATGAGGTACTGTAAGCTTTTTGATCGGCGATATCGATGTCGTCATCGCCAATCGTGATACTGTCAGAGTCTGAATCTGATTCTGAATCTGAGTCAGAGTCCGTGCTATCACTAGATTCTTCACTGTCGCTATCGCTGTAACTGTCGTCAGAGTTAGTTGTAGCTGACTTGGAAGTTGTCGTCAGAGCGGCGTCCATGGCAGTATCACGGGCCGTTATGTTAATGAGAGCGGCGTATCCCAATGTCAATAAGACTAGTAGGCACCAAGTCCACCATTTGTGTGTCCAAGGTTTTGGTTGGCTAGCTAAACGGTCGAAACGTTTTCCAGCTGGTTCAGAGCGTTGGCATAGGAAAACAATGATTAAAATGGGGCCGACAAGTGGAAGCAGATAGAACCATAAATAATGCGCTGACCGATTAGAGTCGTGGAGTCGCCGCGCACTGGCTGTGAATTGCATCACTGAAGTCCAAACCATGAGCGCTGAAAAAATCAATAACAGCACGGTTTGTAAAACATTAACGTGTAATGGGCTGAGGATAAAAGCTGGATAACTGTATGCTCTGATACCAAGTACGATGGTTAAAACTAGGGAAATTAGGACCAAATCTAAGTAAAGCCACCAATATTGAGGCCGCGTAATCCGTTGTGACCAAGTAAAGGTTTGACGCATTCCTAGCTTTAGTGCGGTCCACATATTGACATGTTCTGGTTGATTAGGTGTGTTGTGCTGCTCGGAAGTAATGGTGTTCTGATCTTCAGTGGAAGCGACTTTGTCCTGAGTTGCGCCACAAAAAGGGCAAAAGGTCGCGTTAGTAGGAATCGCTTTTCCACAGTTAATACAATACTTTGTTTCTGACATCGATGTTCCTCCTGGAGTACTTATACTAGGCGAAATGTTATGAATATAAGTAGAATTTTATTATATGGCCGAGCGAATGATTATGGCAGCCGAAAACAAGCATATCATAACTAGTTAAAAATATTAACAAAATATTAATACTAAATTCATATTTTGTTCAATAATAGACTTAAATAGTTATTTATTTGCTTTGTTGAAAGTGGCAATTATAAGCTTAAGTAAAAAGCCGTGAGCTAGAATTGATCCTCGGATTTTGAAATACTAGATATTGGTCATGGAAGGAAGAAACCATTTACGGCAATTGTCATTATAACCGACTTTGAGATAAGCGTGCATCTTGAGTGAGCGTGGTAGGACGCTATCAAAAGTGAGCTCTTTCTTAACACCATTGTCGCTGTATCCAGGCTGTGAGTAATGATAGTAGACATAGGGCTTGCCGGAATCATCTTTCCCGGTTTTACGTTCACCTTTAGTCGTGATTTGAGTATAGTATGTTTTTGTTCCGTAATTTGAGTGGTACCAGTTGAAACCGAGACCAACTGGTACTAATACGATAATAGTGATGATTAGTCCCAAAATCCCCGCTTTTTTCATTAATAATCCCTCCAAATGATTAATTGAAATCTGATATTAATCATAAGAGATATAAGAAACGGTGGATAGCAGTTTATGCAATGCTAAATGAAAAACAAGTAATTAAATATAATATTAATAATTTAATGGGATTCAAAGTCTGATTCTTGCATTTCATGATAAGTTGTCATCTTCTGATGAAGAAAATCCAAGTTAGCTTGTGTTGCTACCATTAGGTCATTAAGTTGTGCTTCTTGTTTTTGCAGTAATATCAAACGTTCAGGGATTGTTTGATTACCGATATAGCGCAATTGCGCGTAGCGTTGCATGTTTCGAATCGACATGCCCGTTTGTTTTAAACGCTTCAAAAAATTAACCCAGTCGATATCTTTAGACTGGTATTGACGATGATTACCGGCAGTTCGCGTGGGACGAAGCAGGCCGACTTCTTCATAATAGCGTAACGTATCGATTGTTAGGTCAGTTTGTCGTGAAAATTCACCAATTTGCATTAATTTGAAAACCTCCTGAAATAAAGCTTGATGTCGGGTACACCCGAGGTTGTAACCTAGAATCAATCAAATGAAGGAGCTGATTAAAATGGAAAATAAGCAACGGTTAATTAATGGAAAAGCCATGTTACAACGGGTGGATGCTGAAGCAGCTGATCATGTAATGGCTAGTTTGGATAGGGTGGCACCGGATGTGGCTAAGCTAATTCTTGAATTTGCATTTAATGATATTTATACACGTCCTGGTTTATCGTTGCAACAACGCGAACTTGTTACTATTACTAGTTTATTAACGCAAGGTGATACAGCAGACCAGTTACGTGTTCATCTCAACGGATGCCTCAACGTTGGGCTTAGTCGTACTGAAATTGTGGAAACTTGCATTCATTAGTATTCCTTACGTTGGTTTTCCGAAGGTATTGAATGCGTTGACGGTGGTTAAAGAGGTTTTTGCGAAAAAAGAAGACTTAAGTTAGTCTCTGTTTAATAAGCCGAGATTGAAATTGAACTGTAGGTCTCTTTAGTATATTTACTAATAGAAAGCGCTTCCTGAATGTCGGATAGAGCGTATAATAGTGTTATCGAGGGAACTGAATATAAATTTAGTGAAGACTGCTTTAAATTAACAGTTGAATTATCTTATGATCGGTAAGCAAGATGTTATTTAATCGAATGAGGTGAGGATATGAGTAATATCATTCAAACAGTTTTTGGGATACTACTAATCGCACTTGGCTGGTTTCAGATTAGAGCATCGCGGCGATATTTCCGACAGCTAAAGTTGCATGGGAACGCTGAAATGTCGGTTTTTGCGCCTTTAGCATTATGGAGTGCATTGGTATTTGGTGCCTTTTTAATTGTAGGTGGGATTGTACTTACACTGGGAATATATCACTGATTCTAATAAGTGGAGGTACGTAATCCGATTTCTAAGAGTAATAGAATGAGTTGAAAGATCCGGTTAATTTTTTTAAATTAACCGGATCTTTTTATTGAATCCTGATAAAAAAGTGACTAAATGCTAATCAGACGTCATTATTTGAATATGATTATATGATATTTGAAACAAAAGAATGGAAAAATGTGATTAATTTGTAAATCAACTTAAATAAAGCGTTTACAAAGACTGACTTCTTTGCTATCATTTAGTCATTCGAACGACACTCATTCGAATGACTAAATGATAAGGGATGTGATGCTATGTCGCCACTTAAAAACGGCAGTAATGAGGCAACAGCTAATCGGCGTGCATTGAGCCTGACTAGTATGTACTTTAATCGTTTTCTAGTATTCCGTTATGTAACCGCTATCTTTTTCTTTGTTAATCTTTATTGGGCGATTGTTTTATTCGGCTTTGGTTCCGGCATTGGCCTATTGCCAAGCATTTTGTTAATTGGAACAGCTGTAGTGATGGTAGAGCAAATTGGTAAGTTTTGGAAGCATACGAATCGGCTAACTTTTACACGGTGGTTTTACTGGGTGCAACTCTTTATAAATCTGAGTGTTGGATTGAGTTTAGTGTTTGGAAAACTAAAAGTGTTCTATCCATTTTTAAATGAAGCGAGTTTGCCCTGGGTACTTAGTGTTTTAGGCTTTGGTATTTTGGTAAGTGCTTTCCTTGAGTATCGGGTGTTCTTGATTGAGCATGATAAGGATCGCTATATTAAGCATATTCGTCAGTTTGCAGCAAGCATATAAAGGATTGGGATGTGAAATTCGATGGATGATACAAATAATAAAATGTTTCAGTTTTTAAATAATCACTTAATGGGCCCAATGGGAAAGCTGGCTCAATTCAGAATTGTACGGGCTGTTATGGCTGCCGGGATGGCAACAATTCCGTTTACAATTGTTGGATCAATGTTTCTGATTGTTAGTGTGTTACCGCAAAGCTTTCCAGCACTAGCCGGATTCTTTGCTGTTTCGTTTGACAAAATCACACCGTTATACATGTTAGCAAATACCGCTACGATGGGGATTTTATCACTTTATTTCTGTTTAGTTTTTGGTTATGAATATACAAAAATCCAGGCCCAAGAAGAAAAGATTGAAGTGAATCCACTGAATGGGGCTTTGATTTCAATGATGGCCTTTTTCATGTGTTTACCAGAATTAGTTTTCAAGGACGGTGCCATGACGCTTATCAATGTTTTCAATAAAAACGCTAAAATTATTGATGGCTGGGAAATGGGCGGTGGTGTTACTCGTTTAGGAACGACTGGTATTTTTACTGCGATTATTATGTCGATTATTGCGGTTAAAATTTATGCAACTTGTGTTAAACGTAACTGGACAATCAAGATGCCTGAAACGGTACCAGCAGGCGTAGCTCGCTCATTCACTGCATTGATTCCAACAGCTCTAATTGCGTTGACAGTAATTGTGATTAATGGATTATTAATTTTGATGGGAACTGATATTTATAAAATTGTTGCAATTCCATTCGGATTCGTGACGAATTTGACTAATACTTGGATTGGTTTACTGGTTGTTTACTTTATTATGCATGCACTCTGGTTGGTTGGCATTCATGGGGCCACTATTGTAACCTCATTTTTAACGCCAATTGTATTATCTAATATGGTTAGCAATGCTAAAGGTGCTAATATTCCGTTTGCGGGCGAGTTTAACAACTGTTTTGTGACAATCGGTGGTTCCGGTGCGACGCTTGGAATGGTAGTGTTTATCGCTTTCTTTGCCAAATCAGCTCAATTGGGCGCACTTGGTAAAGCTAGTATTGTACCTGCATTTTTCAATATTAATGAACCTATTTTATTCGGGATGCCTGTTGTTTATAATCCCTACACTGCAATTCCGTTCTTCTTAGCACCAATGTCATCAATGTCAGTTGCTTATTTTGCAATCAAGTTCCATATGGTCAATCCACCAATTGCTCAAGTAGCATGGCCGACACCGGTGGGCTTGTCTGGGTTCTTAGGTTCTGGCGGTGATTGGCGGGCAGCTGTTTTAGCAGTTGTCTGTGCTTTGATTGCTTTTGTTATTTGGTTCCCATTCATTAAGTTTTATGACAATAAACTTTTTGTACAAGAACAAAGTGGAACGGTGCAAGCCGATTAATGATTATGGCAAGTTATAAGTTTGATTCGCAATTTGGCTTTTAAGAGAGGAAAAATTATCATGAGTAAATTACCAAATGGATTCTTGTGGGGTGGTGCGGTCGCTGCTCATCAGTTTGAGGGTGGCTGGAACAAAGGCGGCAAGGGGTTAAGCATTGCTGACGTCATGACTGCGGGAAGTAATACACAAGCACGTGAGATTACAGATGGATTGGTCCCTGGAAAAAACTATCCAAATCACGAGGCGATTGATTTTTATGATCATTTTCATGAAGATGTGCAGTTGTTTGCAGATTTGGGCTTAAAGTGTTTTCGGACAAGCATTGCTTGGACACGGATTTTTCCGAACGGTGATGAAAATGAGCCGAATGAAGCAGGCTTAAAGTTTTATGATGATTTATTTGATGACTTGCTAGCACATGGTATTGAACCTGTAATTACGTTGTCCCATTTTGAAATGCCCTATCATTTAGTAAAAGAATATGGTGGCTGGCGTAACCGTGAGATGATTCGCTTTTTTGTTAAATTTGCACGGGTCGTACTCGAGCGATACCGTAACAAAGTCAAATATTGGATGACTTTTAATGAAATTAATAATCAGACGGGTTTAAATGAGTGGGGACTATTTACGAATTCTGGTATTAAGATTACTGCTGATGAAGATGCTGAAAAATTAATGTATCAGGCTGCACATTACGAGACGGTCGCTAGCGCATTAGTTGTTAAGATGGGCCATGAAATCAATCCAGAATTTAAAATTGGATGTATGATGGCGATGGGGCCAACCTATCCCGCAACTCCCGCACCACAGGATGTGATGAAAGCGGAACGTACCATGCAAGCTGGTTATTGGTTGGCAGATATTCAATGTAAAGGAAAGTATCCTAATTGGTTAAAACGGTACTTTGAACGCCACCATTTTGCTTTAGACATAACTGAGGCCGACTTGAATATTTTGGCTGTTGGAACGGTTGATTATATTGGCTTTTCCTACTATGCATCACATGTGACTAAAACAACGGATAATGAACCAGACGATTATATGACGCCTGGTCAAAATCCTGAAGTGAAAAACCCGGCCTTGGAACGTTCGGATTGGGGTTGGGAGATTGATCCGGTTGGCTTACGATACGCACTTAACTGGTTTAGTGATCGTTATGATTTACCATTGTTTATTGTAGAAAATGGGCTGGGCGCTTTTGACGAAAAGGACGCGGACGGTAAAATTCATGATGACTACCGCATTGATTACCTGAGAAAACATATTGAACAGATGGAGTTGGCTGTCGATGTTGATGGGGTTCAATTGATGGGGTATACGCCATGGGGCTTCATTGATTTGGTTTCCGCAGGGACTGGACAAATGGATAAGCGGTATGGGCTGATTTATGTGGATAAAAATGATGCAGGTGTTGGAACTTTGAAACATGAAAAGAAGTTATCGTTTGACTGGTTCAAGAAAGTGATAGCTACAAACGGTGCTGACCTCTCTTAATACGCTATAATAAACATATATGAACGTGCTCCGAAGATTTGGGGTGCGTTTTTCGGGTCATGAAAGAGGGGGATTTGAAATGGCACATCTGGATATAGGTCAGTTGGTTCAACGGATTTTAGCTGACATTCAGGTTGGTAAGTTGGCGGATGGACAACGTAAATTACCTGCCGAACCAGTCTTAATGGAAAGGTATCAAGTAACCCGTTATACATTGCGCCAAGCGTTAAAGCAGCTTAGCAACATGGGTTATACTTATCAAATGCATGGTATCGGAACATTCGTCCGACAGCAACAGACTAATAATTCAATAGCTTTACAACATGATGGTGGACTATCAGAAGCTGCTGCGCGTGCAGGATTGAAACTTGCAACTAAGAAGGCAGTGATGGCGATGACTACTGTTGCTGATGCTGAGTTCTTACCGGAAGCAGGTCATCTTAAAGATAATGAGGAATTAATTGATATTCGGCGTTTTCGAGAATTGGATGGTCAACCATATTTGATGGAACATTCGTACTATATAAAAGCAATCGTAGATACGATTCCTGAAGAAGCATTGTATGGTTCATTGTTCAATTATTTTGAACAACAACGAGACGTCAATATTGGCTTTATTGATCAATTACTGATGAGTGAGCCACTACCAGAAATTGCCGGGGAGTTTATGAATCTAGCAAATGGGGCACCCAGTCTAGTAGTTAAGGATGAAACATATTTAACTACCGGAAAGATGTTGGCATTTTCAAAGCAATATTATGATTATCGACGAGCACGGTTATTTATGGTTAAGAAGATTCGTTAGGTGTTGGGGTGATGGCCCTATTATTGAAGTTAGTAACTAATTACTTGGATAAAATAAATCGGTAAGCTTATAAGCCTACCGATTTTTTTAATATTATTTTATTCATCAATTTCCGGCGCCGACCCAAGCTCTGCCTGAATCATCCAGATTTTCTTCTCAATTGCGGTTTTGAGACCAATGAAAATATCTTGGGTACTGAAGTCTTTTTCAACATCGGATACTTCAATGCCGTGTTGGTAAAGGTCTTCCAAGTAACGATAGCCATCAACTAAGTGTGCGAGGCGTTCTGGGGTTGTTTTGTCCCATTCACCAGGCCAGTCTTGAATCTTAGTGTTTTCGGCCATTTCTTTTAAGGTCGAGTAAGGACTGCCATCAAGCGCAATCAGCCGTTCAGAAATGACATCGAGTTGGCTGTCAATTTCTTCCATGAACTCATCCATCAAGGGGTGCAACTTTAAAAAGTTGGGTCCACGCATGTACCAATGCGTCTGATGGATAATCATTGACATCTGGCTCAAATCGGCAACGAGTTGATTTAATACTGCTTTGGTTTTCGTATATTTCATTAGATTGGTCTCCTTTCGATATGGTTATTATAACTTAGTGGTAGCTTAATCTGAAACGTTATACACTGGCAAATTAAGTTATTTATAGCCCGTAGAATTAAGTCGTTTTGAAAAGATGGGGGCGTTATATGGTGGTAATTAGTGCTAACAAAAACGACCACCGTATGGGTGGCCGTTTGGGTATCTTAATCAGTGTCGAATTAGACTTATTCCCGTTTCTTGAACTTAGCTGCCAGTCCTAGCCAACCTAATCCAGTAAATAAAGCGGCCAAGATACCACCCAGTGTTGCGCCGTGTTCAGATTGTTCACTGGTTTGCGGTAATTGACCCGAATTGTGCGTAGCAACTGTTGCTGGTGCTTGCTGTTTTCCTGGTTGAGCCAGGGCACTGACTGGTGCAATCGGTGTTGGCTGTGGACTAGTCGTTGGCGACGATTGTGAAGTCGTAGTGCCTTGTGACACGGGTGCTTTTGCCAGCGATGAACTCCCTGGCTGTGGTGCCGGGTTTGGCTGCGGCACCGGGCTCGGTTGTGGTGCCGTGTTTGGTTGTGGTGCCGGGCTCGGTTGAGGTGTAGGGCTCGGTTGCGGCGTTGGTTCAGGCTGAGGTGCTGGTGTCGGCTGTGGTTCGGGCACAGGTTCTGGTTCCTGACCCGGCGTCGGTTGTTCAGGCCCACTCGGCTCCGGCGTGTAAGTGTAAACGACGTGCTGGGCGGTGGTGCCAAAGGTCCCGATCGTTGGACCGACAACTTTGTTGAAGACGTAGCCTGGAATTGACAACTGTTCAGTTTGATAATTTTGACCAAAGTCACCACTTAAAACAATATCCGCGTGAAGTGGCTTTCCATCCGTATCTTGATAACTAACGGTGACGGGCAGTACTGCTTGTTTTTCATAGACGTAAAGGACATGCTGCGGTTCCTTGGTAAAGCTACCGGTCGCGTTAGTTGGTGTCTTGATGAGTTGATAGCCTGGAATCTCTAGCGCTTTAGTCTCATACGCTGCGCCGATTTCACCAGTGTGGGTGATATCAGGTTGTAAGGTTTTACCATCTTCGTCTTGATAACTGGCAGTCACCGGCTGTGGAATCTGCTTGGTATAGATGTAGGTGACTTGTTGCGGTTCCTTGGTAAAGGTACCAGTTGCGTTGCCGATAGTCTTAACTAAGTCGTAGTCTGGAATCTCTAGCGCCTTAGTCTCATACGCTGCGCCAATTTCACCAGTGTGGGTGATATCAGGTTGTAAGGCTTTGCCATCTTCGTCTTGATAGCTGGCAGTCACCGGCTGTGGGACTTGTTTTGTATAAATGTAGATAACGTGCTGCGGTTCAGCTGTAAACGTGCCGGCCGCGTTGTCAGGTGTTTTTGTGAGATCGTAGCCCGCGATTTCGAGCGGCTTGGTCGTGTATGGATCACCAGCCAAACCGTTGCAAGTCGTGTCTGGCTGCAGGGTCTTTCCTTGTTCATCCTGATAGCTGACCGTCACAGGGGCTCCAGCTGTTTTATCATAAACGTAAGTGACCGCTTGCGGTTCCGCACTGAAAGTACCTTGTGGGGCGCCTTGGGTCTCGACGTGGGTGTAGTTCGTAATATCAGCCGGGGTGCTTTGATAATCTTCACCAACGAGGCCGGTCAATTCTTCCGAATCGCGCAGAGCGGCACCGTTACGATCGATATGGTGAATGGTTACTGGGGCCGCTTTGGCTGCTAATACATAGGGCTGAAAGACATGGAACACCGGTGAACTGCCATCTGAGCCTTGAGCAACCAAATAAAAGTTTTTATCATTTGGGACAACGTTGATGCTGACGCCGTTAGTGACGAACTGACCGTTGGCATCACCAGTGAAGCCTGGAATCTGTGGTACTAACTGATTGAATGTCAACCCACCTTGACCGTCGGGTACCACGTTACTCAGGTCACCATTCACGGCTTTTCCCGCGCCGTTGAAGTAGAACCGGTAGTAGAATTGGCCGTTAGGAGTTAGTTGAACTGGTTTCAAAATGGCGGCTTGCGATTTAAGGACAGCTTGCTGCCCGTTTGGTAAATAGAAGCGGTTCTTTAAGGTTGCACTGGTCGTGTCTTGATCGACATAAACGAGTGGTTCTAGAATTGTCTGCCCAAGATAAGTAGTTGTCTTGAGGTTCGGTAAGTCTTTGAAGACTGACAAATCAGCAATATGGTTGTAAGCGACGTCCAATTCTTGTAGGTTTGTCAAATGCGCAATCGGCGATAAATCACTGACACGGTTATGCTGAATATTCAGCACAGTTAATTTGGTCAGACCAGCCAATGGTGAAATATCAGTCACGTCGCCGTTATAATAGCCGCCAAGTGCGTTGAGACCGTTATTGAGCCAAATGGTTTTCAGGTTCGTCGCATATTGCAGCCCTTCCAAGGAGTATGGTGTGTGACCATCAATATAAGTGTTTTCTCCATAGAATTGGGTTAATAATTGCATATCATCTTTAGTAATATCGTTAACAGATTTAAACTGATGGTCGGGGAGCTTCAACGCTTGTAACTCGCGTAAAACGGCTTCTTGAAGGTGCTTGTTCGGCATCCAAGTATCAATAGATTCAATTGGCGTCGTCGCTGCGGTCGGCACGACTGTACCAACACTAGTCGCGGGCTTTTCAGCTGTCGTTGCCGCTGAAGCAGCTTCTGCGTTAGCTTGTTCGGCATATTCGGAATAGGTACTGGAAGCTAAGCTATTAATAACACTGGTAATTTGAAAAGTAGTCGCTGCCGAAGTCGCGGTGCTAGCGGGAACAGTCGCATGCGAAGTGTCAGGTGTTGCGGCGCTTTCGACACTAGCAGCACTAGCGTCGGCGGAATACGTGCTGGCAGCGATACTATTGACGGCGCTGGTTATCACGCTAGCCGAGGCGGCGCTTGCCGCACTAGCTGCCATCTTAGCACCACTAGTGGGCGCAGACGAGCTGCTCGAAATAGCACTCGTCATTGGATGAATAACCTCTGAACCGTCAGATATCTGGCTTGTACTTGTAGTGCTTGCTGCGGCTGATTTTTCTGAGCTAGTCTCACTGGAAGTCGAAAGCGGCACTGACTCGGCAGCACTATCAGTTGTCGTCACACTAGTAGGAGCCGTGCTGTTAGCTGCCGTACTATTAGTGACGCCTGGCGCAGCGGCACTTGCCGTCTTGGCGGTTGTCATACTGGCGACTGAAGTTGGTATGGGTATACTTGCAGAGCTAGCAGGGGTCGTTGAATGAGTTACACCAGAACCGTCAGTTTGCTGATTTGTACTCATAGTTTTGTTAGGTGTACTACTTTCAGCACTAGTTGGACTGGAACTAGCATTAGGCGTTGCTGTTGTGTCTGTTGGATACTTAGTGGTCGTAGAGCTGGCCATGGCTGCCGAAGTTGGGGTCAGGTTATTGGTGCTTGCTGCCTCGGTCACACTTGAACTAGGTTCGGCGGCGTGACCACTTGTCGCTGAAGAGCTGGCCATTGCTGACATCAATGAGCCACTAGCAGCCGTTGATTTCGCGGGCAGTGCTGCGGTACTGGTTGCTGCAGGGCTACTGGTTGTAGTGCTGCCAGTTGCGCTACTACCAGTTGTCGATGTTAAGGTAACTTGACTGCCGGATAGCGGGTTAGTCGGCGCTGTTTGCTGAACAGTCGGCGCGGTGGTAGTGGTTGTTATTGGCGAATCAGTGGCCGCAAAGGCGTCTTGATTGGTCAAAATAATGCCAGCCAAAATTGTGGCCGCAATCCCAGTAATTAAGTGCCACTTTGGTGGGTTATTAGTGATAATTTTTCGCTTGTTCAAAATAATCATACTCCTTTTGATGATTGATTTAGTCATAAGCACACTAAATTAGTTAAAGTGTAGCACCATTATTTTGGCGGGTCTAGCCAGTTTGGTGGACGTCTTGTCACTTAGTTGTGAATGGCTGGATGCCGGTGCTTTTCAAAATCATGAAACAAACCGTTATTTGACGGTACTTAACGCCGATGTTGAGCTGAGTTAGAACGGATGGACATTAAGAAGTGCACGCTTTTAGCGCTGAAATGCTTGTTTTTTTAAAGTTTGGTGGTTCGCAAAGGCAAGTTGGTAAACTTGCCTAAGAATGGCGCTCAAGCCAGAGCTACCGATTAACTTGCGAGGTTGCGGTGAAATTGGTAGTCACTAAACTGCCCATCAGCGTATCAATGTGAAGACAGCGTAAAACGACCTTTCCGGATAAATTCTGGGAAGGTCGTTATAGGTTTATAAATAAGGAATTAATGACTAACGATTGACTGCTGGTGCGTGTATTGCGCCGCGTGCCGACCGGAATTGCGTCCAGAGTAGAAGGCGTAGCCAACACAGGTTCCAGGCATGTTAGGACCATACGTATCACCAGTTAGTCCAGCGGCGTCGTTGCCAGCAGCGTATAGACCGGTGATCGGCTGACCAGTAGTGTCTAAAACTTCATTATTAGTGGTTACTTTGAGACCGCCCATGGTACAAAAGGCACCAACATTGAGTTCAAAGCCGTAAAATGGACCTTGCGAAACTTTAACGAGATATTCAGGATTCTTGCCGAAATCATCGTCTTGACCATTATCACAATATTGGTTGTAAGTTTGAATGGAATGGGTGACTTGATCAACAGGTAGGTGCATTTTGGTCGCCAGTGCTTCAATCGTATTGGCTTTAAAAATAAATGGTTTATTGGCGGCCACGGCTGCATTGATTTCAGCCTGGAGTTTCGTCATTTTTTCGCCCCGCCGAACGTAAACACCTAAGCCCATGAAGTTCCCGTCCTGAGCCATTTTGTTGATCACACCTTGGTCGAGAATGCTGAATACTTGGTTTTGGGTGTAGAGCGCGTTGCCGGCGTATGAGAAGTTATAAACGACAGCTTCATCGACAAATCGTTCCCCATGTTCGTTTAGCCAGAGCAACGGTTGCTGGCCGGCCGCTGTTTCCATCTGGGAGGCCATGTACTTAAAGGAAGGTTCGCTCGGATCTTTGAGGTAACCGCCAAAGAGCATCGCCATCCCCGTGCCATATTGTTGTGCACCGGCTTGCCACGCTAGCCGAAGACCGTCACCAGTTCCTTTACCTGAACTAACTGGAATTAAGCGGCGCGTGTCATAGTGGGTCAGTTTCTGCATCATGTCGGGATTATTGAGGTAACCACCGGTAGCAAGAATGACTGCGGCCGTATTGATGACTTGGGTCTCATTAGTGGCGGCACTTTGAATCGTTACACCGGTAATTGCACCGTCAGTGGCTTGATGTAGCGTGATGGCGGTCGTGGAAGTCAGTAGTTCGACCCCCAGCTTTTGTGCTTGTGGTTGTAAAGCGTCATGTAAGACAGCTTGGCCCATTCCTTTATAAATATGCCACGTGGCTTCGCCGGCACCCATTGCTTGTACGCCTTCGTATTCGACACCTTGATCTTTAAGCCATTGCACCGTGTTGGCGCTATCGTCCAAGTAACGACGCCAGATTCGAGAATCAGCGCGATATTTAGAATAGTCGACTTCTTCTTTTAAAACGTCAGTGGCGGAAACGTTGATGTTTTGGGCCTTTTGTAAGTATGAGTCGACGGCAAAGAGACCCTCAGTGTAATTGCTGCTACCGCCAGTATGGCGTCCTTTTTCGAGTAATAACACGGACGCGCCGTGTTGTGCGGCTTCTAGGGCTGCCGCTGTTCCTGCTGCTCCGGTACCAACGACGACAATATCGTATGAATCATGTTTTGCTAACGTCATGTCAATTCCTCCAAACTGATTTGTTATCTAATGAGCATTTGACGGCTAAATTCACCATTACTATAATGAAGTAACCGCTATCACACCCTCATCATAACGGGGGTATGGTGGTTAGCAAACAGACAATTTGGTTCGGCAGGCGAATCAATCGTGCGGATGGAGTTGAAAAAATGGATCTTGACCGGCTACAGACGTTCTTAAAAGTTGTTCAGTATGGTAGTTTTCAGCAAGTGGCTGCCCGTGAATATCGTTCACAGCGGACAGTATCAAAGCAAATGACCCAGTTAGAAAATGAATTGAAAGTGACGTTATTTGACCGTGGACAGAACAGAATTCAATTGACTCCTCAGGGGCGGTTATTTTGGGCATCTGCTCAGGATATTGTGAACAACTATACGACGGCCTTGACGGAGTTACGTCAATTTAATGTTCCTACTGATCAAATCTTACGAGTCGGTTATTTCTCAGCCTTTGAGCAGCGGCTCCTATTACCGGCCTTATACGATTTAAAGCAACAGCATTCGGAGCTGCAACTCGTTGTTCGCCAAGGTAGTAACGAGCATCTGGCGCAGCAAGTAGCTGATGGTTCACTTGATTTAGCACTATCGATTAATTATGGCCGTCCCGCCGTTACTCCAGAATCACAGTTAACCGCTGTCCCAATTTATCATAATCAAATGGTGATTGGGGTGAGCCGGCTAAATCCACTGAGTCGATTGTCACAATTGCCACCGAGTGCGTTGGCGACTTTGCCCATTTTATATTACAGTCCAGAAAGCTCAACATTTTTATTAGAAAGTTTTTTGGCTAGTGCCCCGTTTATTCAAGACTATGAGCAGATTCGGCGAGTATCTAGTGCAGAACAGATGCACTTGTTAGTTGCGTTGAACCAAGCTTTGGCATTCTATCCTGCGGGGTTAGTGCCAACTGAGCATGATGAACAAGTCGCGTATTTGCCGATTACGGATGCTACGCAACAAGGCTATGACATCGTGGCGTTATTAAAATCAAACCGGTCCCGGCCGTTGATAGCCAAATTGGTACAGCGGTTAAAGGCGAACGCGAAATCTGACGAGTAGAAGATTAACCTCACAGTGAGAAGGTACTGATACGGTGAGCTTGCTTAAGTAAAAGGACCGGCTGAGATTGCAGGCCTGTAAAAATTCAGTGACTCCGTTATAATAAAACCATTGTTCTCAAACTAATGAATTTATACAGGAAAGTGGGCCCAACATGTTTCAAGATATTCAACCACACGTTTTAAAAAATCAGAATGATCAGCAGCGGGCACCCCGGTCGGGCGATTATATCTTAATTGGTCGTCAACAACAGGTGCTTTTAATGAATGGAACCTTGCCCAAGTACGAAGATATCGATGCGGATTACGCGTTTAGCCCTGACCAGTATCAGTATTTGCTGGCTGTCGATCAGGCGGCCTTTTTCTGGGTCGATGTTGATGCGGTTGCGAATGATAACTATACCGTTGGCACCACTCGAGGGTTCCGAGACCTAACACCGGCCTGGTTGGCTTTCAGTAGTGCGACGGCTGCCCATTTGGCTTGGTGGTATGATACGAAGCGGTTCTGCGGGCATTGCGGCCAACCATTACATCCAGGCGCCACGGAACGGTCACTGGTGTGTGCAGCGTGTGGTCAGACGATTTATCCGACGATTATGCCTGCGATTATTGTTGGCGTGACGAATGGTGATAAAATTTTGATGACCAAGTTTTTATCCGGCTACAATCATTTTTCACTGATTTCAGGTTATACCGAAATCGGTGAGACCTTTGAAGATACCGTTCGCCGGGAAGTCTTTGAAGAAGTCGGCCTTGAAGTTCATAATATTCGGTACTTCGGTAGCCAACCGTGGGCGCCATCACACTCCTTACTGGCCGGCTATTTTGCGGACCTTAATGAGAACGTGGCAATTGAGCTAGAGACGGACGAACTATCGAAAGCCCAATGGTTCCAGCGTGACCAAATTCCTCATAATGATACGAACACGAGCCTGACATGGACGATGATTGAAGCATTTCGGCATCATCAGGAGAAGTAGAATTATGCTACATTATACCGAAAATTAAACGGAAGTTTTTAATAAGATAGCGTACTGAGAATTGAAAGCTAAATTCTTGGTACGCTATTTTGATGTGATGGTCGAGTTTAAGGCGGCTTTCCTACAAACGATCATTATTTAAAATGATGGTAGTAGCGATACAAGCAGTTATTTAGTCGGCTATGAGACCATAGCTTGAAGTCAATTAATGCTAGTGTCATAAAGTGTGGTTACTTTACAAGATGGGCTAAACTGATAATAATCAATATTAGTTATATTAATTAAAAAAGGGTGAAGCAGAATGGCACTACTTATTTCGACTGGTGTGTTAGTGGTTGCGGCAATGGTTAGTATTGTAATTAACCGTCGTTGGCTCCCACGACTATCGGTCAACTATGTGAGCATGTTTATTGGGGCGGGGATTGCGGTTATCCCGTTCTTAAATGGCCTTATCGAAAAGTTCAATTCAGATATTTTTATTGGACTGATTGTAGCACCATTATTATATTTTGAAGGCCAGAATACGCGGCTGAATTTAGTTGGTCGTCACGTACGAGAAATTGTGAGTCTTACAGTTGGCATGGTGATTTTATGTGCAGTCATGGCTGGACTCGGCACTAGCCTGCTAGCGGGTGTTGGACTACCATTAGCCTTTATCTTGGCTGCTATCAGTACACCAACTGACGCAACGGCTACTGAGTCGGTGACGATGGGCCGGGTGCTACCGCAGCGTGAACAGACTAGTTTGAAATTAGAATCATTGTTTAATGATGCTTCGGGAATCATTCTGCTAAACATGGCTATTCTGTGGTATGTTAACGGTTATATTAATTATTCGCAGACCTTATGGGATTTCGTCTATGCAGCTGGTGGAGGGATTGCTTTTGGTGGCCTTGTAAGCGGCTTAATTGTTTATATTCGACAATTAATGTTGCGCTCTAAACTTAATTTTATTAATAACACGTATAATAATGGTACTCCGTTAAAAGTGATTTATTTAATGACACCATTTGTGTTGTACTTTGGTGCTGAAGCACTTGGTGTTTCCGGTATCATTGCTGTTGTATTTGCGGGATTAGTTCATAATGCTGAAGGGGAGCGGAGTGCATTAGCCAATCCTCAGCTCGCCAGTGATATTTATCAATTAATTGGCCTATTGAGCGATATTTTAAATAGTGTGGTCTTTATTGTATTGGGAATTATGTTATTGCGGACCGCGTTGGATCATTCCGTCTCTTATAATGGATCACTGATCTGGATTGTAATTGGTGTTATTTTATACGTGGCCAATCTATTAGCACGTTATGGTTACGTTCGACTTATTCATCATGTCCCTAATCGAGAAGCGTGGGTATTTGCTTTGGGGGGCATTCATGGTGCTGTGACGTTTGCGTTGGCCTTTACCGTTGCGGAAACTCAAGTTAAAACGACTGATTTCAATTTAGTCTTGATGTCTGAAAGCTTATTGATTATTTTGAGCTTATTAGTACCAACGATTGTTTTTCGCTGGCTATTGCCGAAAATTAAGACTGATACGGATGGTGCGGCCAAAATGGCGGTGATTAGAGAACAGATGATTGAAGCTGGAGTTCATGATTTGTGGCAAATGCCGATTTCACAAGAATTTAAAGCTGCGGTGACGTTTGACCTACGTTCACAGAATGGACACACGACAGTTCGACAGTTTATTTCGGAATGGCGTCGGATGGTCCAACATCCTGAATATACTGCTGATGAAATGCGTGAACTAATGGTTATTTATCGACAAGTATTTCAAACGGAACGCGATTATTTGCAGCGACAATACGATGCGACACATGCCATTAGCGAAGACTTGTTTAACCGCTTGTATCATGAAATTACGATGGCTGAGATGGTTGTTCTGGAGTATGGTGTGAAGTAAGCGGGATAATCCAAGATTGGTGTGGCAAGTCGAAATATTGATTGGTGATCGTCTCAAATGTAAAGGCACCCCAATACTTATTCACTGTGAATAAGTATTGGGGTGCCTTTTTAAGACTAGAAACCTGCAATTAAATAGTTGGTAATAAATATTAAGTTGGCTGTCAGTGTTTAAATCAATAAGGGGGAATTTTTGTTGATTGCCAGAACTTGATTGGGATATTGCAAGCGAGTGTGATTAGTTGTTTGGAAAGTTCGGCAATGCCACCACTTGATTCATCCGGGGACTGATATTGTGCATGATGTCAAATATGGTCATTAGGATGTCAGTCAAAACAATGACTCGCCGGCGAGTGTCATAATAAAAATTAATGCTGGGTTGTTTAAACGTGAAAACCAACGTCTGATTGGCTGCATTGCAAGGGCTAGTTTCACCCAATTGATTGAAACCCAGAAATCAACGGATGGTCTAACTTGATTAAAGGCTTAAAATTGCATTAAAAACACTTTGTGGCAGCTTAATCGTATTTTTGGACGCGCGGCGTTTATTAGCGCTTTGCCGTCGTAGTAGGGCCGCTTTTTTGGAAGTACTGTGTTGTTCGCCGTTCACCGCTGCATTTTTACGCAATGGTGGGACATCGACGCGGGCGATAACCTTACCTTCAATACGTGCTTGGACGGGTGTGGGATATAGTTGCCGTGGAACCGTCGTCTTCAGATTGGCGACCAATTGCTGCGTCATGTTGGGGGCGTCTTCACGATGGACGATGAAGGTCAACGCATCTACGGGCGCATAGTTGATATCAACTTCAACTTTGACTAGATCACTGACTTCATTAGCCATAAAGGCGGTGCTTAAACTCGCAAAGCCATGTGAGACTGATTTTAGTTCTGAGAAAAAGTGGTAGGCGATTTCTGACAAGGGTATCTTGAGACTTGCAACAATCAAGTCCCCGCTGTTTGCCAAGTCGATCAAGGTCCCTTTATGCTGTTCCGCAAGCTTTAATACGGCATTTAGATTGTCAGCAGGCATCGTGATCTCGGCTTTCATAAAGGGTTCAGTCACTTCTTTAATGAGACTGAATGCCGGAAACTGAACGGGATTATTGACGATCACTTGCTGACCATTGGTGAGTGTAACGTGGTAAGTCACATTGGGAGCCGTTGTTAGCACGTCGACCCCGTACTCATCGTGGAGTCGTTCACGAATGATTTGGAGGTGAAAGGTTCCTAGAAATCCGCAACGGAAGCCAACGCCAAGCGCCTCGGATCGTTCTTCAACATAGGTAAATGACGGGTCGTTCAAGTTCAATTTTTGAACGGCTTCCTTAAGTGCCGGATAGTCATTATTCTTAGGATATAAGCCCGCGAAGACCATTGATTTGGCTGGTTGGTAGCCGGCTAGCGGCCGCTGCGTGGGGGTGGCGACGGACGTCAGCGTATCACCAACACGGACTTTTCGTGGATCTTTAATACCAGTGACCACGTAACCGACGTCACCAGCGCTTAGCGATTCTTGGGGGTGCATTTGAGGCGCGAAGACACCAATGGCCTTGCCGTTAAAATCCTGTTGTCCTTGCATTAAGCACAGTGCTTGTTGTGATTTGAGCTGACCATCAATCAGTCGGACATAGGCAATGACACCTTGATATGGGTCATACAACGAATCAAAGACTAAAGCTTTCAGCGGCTGGTGTAAGTCGCCTTGGGGAGCTGGCAACCGCTGCTTGATGGCTTCCAAGACGGCCGGCACGCCTTGCCCGGTTTTAGCGGAGATTTGCAAGACTTGCTCGGGTGTGAAAGCTGAGTCGAGGTCGTTCAATTGGGCCAACGCAGCGTCAATATCCGCAGAGGGCAGATCAACTTTATTGAGAACTGGTATCAAGGTTAATTGACGTTGTTTGGCAATTCGGTAATTGGCAATGGTCTGCGCTTGAACGCCCTGAGTGGCGTCTACTAATAGGATGGCACCCTCGGTAGCAGCCAAGCTTTTAGCCACTTCGTAATTGAAATCAACGTGACCAGGGGTGTCAATTAAGTTATATTCATATTCTTGACCATCATCGGCCTGATAGTAATTCCGAACTGTACGTGCTTTGACAGTCACGCCATGAGCCTGTTCAACGGTCATATCGTCTAATAATTGGGCGTGCTGTTCACGCGCACTGACGGTCTGGGTCAGCGACATGATTTGATCCGCCAACGTTGATTTACCGTGATCAATGTGGGCGATGATGGCGAAGTTACGGATATGGGATTGTTTCATTTGTGCGAAAACTCCTTCAAATATTGGGTCAAGTAGTAACGAATTTGTTGTTGGGCCTCCGGTATAAGTCGAATTTCGAAGTCGGGATAATCAACGGATAATTTATGATGATTAAAGCTGGTCAAAGCCGCCATATTTATGAGCCCACTGATAATGCCACTTTGAATAATGAACAGGTGGCTAAATTGGGACTGGTCTAATAAGTGGTCTGTTTGGATAACGAGTTGTTGTCCTAAGTGTTGACTGGCGCGATACAGGGCCTCACGTTGTGTGATGGTTTCCTGCATGTTAGCTTTGCCTTCTAGGATTGGTCCACGAATGGCATTCAATCGAATCAGAACGCTATGTTCTTCAATTAATTGGCGAGTTTGGGTGGTCATCCACGCGATAAAGTCGTCAGCTGATAGTGGTGGTTGCTGGGCTAAGTCGGTCGTGAGTTGGGTAAAGTATTGTTGATAGTCTTCCAATAAAATCGTCATGAACAAGTCTTCTTTGGTCGTGAAATAGCGAAAAGTCGCCCCCTTAGAGCTACCGACGGCTTCCGCAATTTGCTGCATGGTGATTTCGGGATAGCTCCTATGGGCAAATAAATTAATGGCAGCCGTCATGATGGCTTGACGCTTGGCTGCTTTTTGACTGGGCGTATAGATATTAGCCATGTCGGATCCTCCTAATTTAAAAATGACCGGTGGTTATCTTTGAACCAGAATACGCCAAAAATAACCACGGGTCAAGATTGAAGTGGTGAATGCTGATGAATAAATCGGTAAAGGTAATGTTTTCTCTCAATAAAGCCGGCTATAAAAAATCAAATGATTGATTTTTTATAAACGGCTTTTTCGTATATGTATGAATTGGGTGTCAGTAACTGTTAATGGCTCATTTATAGTAAGTAAAGGCCTAAATTGACTGGACGTGATAAAGTCGTCAGCTGATAGTGGTGAGTGCTGGGCTAAGTCGGTCTTGAGTTGTGTAAAGTACCGCTGATAGTCTTCCAATAAGAGCGTCATGAACGAGTCTTCTTTGGTCGTAAACTAACAAAAGGTCGTTCCTTTTAATATTTAATTATTAAATATATGGTATTAATTATATTTTCTATTGGAATAAGTTCGGAGTTAAAGGGAGAGCAGAGCTGCATTATTTAGTGGGATTTATCATTACAACTGGCAATGATTAGATAACTAGGCAGGTTGGGTGATTAAAAGCGCTATGTGTAGTTTGCGGATATTTTGGAAAGTGATAATCAGGCCGAATATTAATGGTGTCCATCCGGTTTATTCGGTCTAACTGTCACGTAAGCCTTCTGGATTAACAGGGGTGGATAAATGCAATAAATACGTTAAAATTTTTAACCATTATAAAATAATAATGTTATAATTATACGGTAAACAGGGGAAACAATACTGTCTGTTATCTATTGTTGATAATAAGGGTATCAGCGCGATATTAAATTTATTTTTATAATCAAACTGTGGATGAAAGGTTAACGGCTGAGCCGTTAGTCTCTAATAAAGGGCGATAATGATTAAGAAACGGTGCAAAAAGACGCCAGTACGGATCAGAAGTCCAAAATAGCCTGCGTTATATTGTAACTACCGTGCAGGCTAATCGTTGGCAAGGCCGGTTACCACCGACTAGTGAGCAAGTGTGCCAATGGTTATCTAGTTGCATTAGGTGTTCTACTACTGGGACTGTTATTGATTGCTAGTTAGGGTAACTATAAATGTGAGCGCTATCAATGACTGAAGTTAAAAGATTACGCTGTCACATAGAATTGCTGATTAAAAGGGGATGGTCGGGTGCGGCGAATATGTAAAGTATTAATGGTAATTATCAGTATTATTTTAGGAAGTAGTGCGCCATTGAATATGGCAATACCACCGTTATTGGCGCTGGCCGCGCCGGACACTAGTAGTTCTTCGACGATGAGTAGCAGCGCAATTAGCAAAGTTACTGATACCAATGTGATGGCCGTGAGTGCGGATGTGACGAGTACAACAGACACGTCTGATACGAGTAGTTCTGACAGTACGTCGGCGACTAGTACCACGACGGGTAATGATACCACTGAGACGGCAGACACGGCAGTGGAATCTGGAACTGTTGGGACGGTAGCATGGACCATTGACGACGCAGGGGTGTTAACGCTTAGTGGTGGTAGCTTTGCTGATTTAACTGGTAAACGTTCGCCTTGGTATGATTATGCTTCATCGATTACGAATATAAAGATTACGGATGAAATTACGGTCACAACGGCTTCGAATTATGGATACTTGTTTGCTAGCCTCGCTAACGTAGCAACAGTCACAGGTTTAAATAAGCTTTCGATGAGTGGTGTAACTAGTACCCAGTCTATGTTTTATCGTGATAGCAAGTTAACTTCAGTCGATTTTGGACAGACCGATTTTTCAACAGTGACTACTATGGAATCAATGTTTGAAGGGTGTAGCGTGTTAACTAAAGTAAATACTACGAACTGGAATGTCAGTCATGTAAAGAGTTTTAAGAGAACATTTTACATGTGTGGAAAACTCACTATGCTTGATGTGAGTAACTGGGATGTAACACAAGTAACTAATTTAGACAGTACATTTTCTGGCTGTTCTTCACTGCCTGAGTTAGATGTCAGTCGCTGGAATACTGCTAATGTGACAACACTAGCGTCTACATTTTATAGTTGTTCTTCAGTAAAGATAATAAACGCAAGTGGTTGGGATACGGCACGAGTAACCGATATGACTGCTACTTTTATGAACTGTACTTTGGCAACTGAACTTAATGTTAGTGGTTGGGATACAGCGAAGGTAACTAGCATGTCTCGAATGTTTTTTTATTGTGAAAATGTCATCCAACTAGACGTTTCTGGATGGATCACTTCCCAAGTAACTTCACTGGGGAGTATGTTTCAAAACTGTTCTAAAGTAGTAACGCTGGATGTTGGTACTTGGGATACTAGTAAGGTTACGGATATGTCATTTTTATTTGGAGGCTGCAGTTCTTTAACGACTTTAAATCTTGAAAAATGGGATACTGGTTCTGTAACAACTCTTTATTCCACCTTTTATAACTGTTCTGGGTTGACTAGTTTGCTGGTTGATACTTGGGATACTAGTAAAGTTACAAATTGTTTTTGGACGTTTGGTGGTTGCTCATCATTAACAACTCTCAATCTTCGTAGCTGGGATCTTCAATCTGCTACCGCCAGTTACGGGAATTTTTTTAATGGTTCAAAAAAATTACAGCATTTGACACTAGGTCCTAATTTTACGTTTCATAATGATAAGACGATGTACTTGCCGGAGCCAAGCAAACAACTACCATACAATGGGACGTGGCAAAGGAACAATGATGATCCAACCTATACGTCGGCGGAACTAATGACTAATTATGATGGCGCAACCATGGCGGGGACCTATAACTGGGTTAAGACAAGTGGAACGGTGCTTGTCAAATACGTAGACGGCGATGGTGTTGAAATTGCGGATGAAGAGACGTCATCCGGGACATCGGGTGATGCTTACCAAACAACGGCCAAAACGATTGATGGTTATACGCTTCATGCAACGCCAACTAATGCAACTGGAACGTATGACGCTTCGACGATTACAGTAACCTATGTGTACGATGGTAACTTATTCTTCAATTCGTCACCAACAATGCTCGATTTTGGCAGTCATACAATATCGGGAACAACTGAAACTTATGCGCCTACTCTGGATAAGACACTTGCGGTTCAGAATAATGGGCAAATAAGTTCAACCTGGAATTTGACTGCAGAACTCGATAGTTCAGGCTTTGTGGGAGCGGACACTGGAAAAATGTTGTTGGCTACATTATATTACCAGACCGATGATGGAAAAATGACCTTGTCACCTGGGGTAGCCGTACAAGTCTACTCACAGACAACGACTGATCATAAAAGTGTTGATATTTCGGAACATTGGTCCAGCAACTTAGGATTGCTACTAGAAGTCCCAAATGGGGCTGCCATGGCTGACACATACCAAGGCACGATTTCATGGCGTTTGAATAATACCGTGGCCAATAATTAATTAGTGATTCATAGTTAAAAACACAGCTTAGTTTGAAAGGAAGCGTATTGTAATGAAGAAATTCGTTTTGGGATTAATGATTTCTGCAGGACTTTTGGGAGCCACAACGGTTGTGGCTAATGCTGATACGACTGGTTCTTCGACCGGTGATGTAACATTTACTGGGGGAACATTGTCAATGAGTGTTGACGCTACTCATTTAGCTTTCGGTAGCAACACGATTACCTCCAGCGATGCCACCTTAGCCACTTCATCGACACCAACTATTACGGTAAGCGACTTGCGTGGGACTAGTGCAGGCTGGACCTTGACGGTTGCTCAGGGGCAACAATCCAATACAGATGAAGAAGGTGCTGGTTCAGCCTTGACGAATGCTGCTTTGACAGTTGCGGGTACTGAGAGTGATTCGGCAGTGACAAATGGCAGTACTACGTTAACGCCGGGGACAACTTCTGCCGCGGGTGCAGCTGGGACCGTCGCTTCTGCTAAGAATGGGACTGGTAACGGGGCATCAACGGTGACATTTAGTGATTCTAAGCTGGCTGTTCCTGGGAAAACGACTAAATTAGCTACGGGGTACACCACCACGTTAACTTGGAACTTAAGTGCCACACCAGAAAACTAATCCGGGTGAATAGTTAGCCGATGTTGGCTACGGCCAATGTCGATACATAATCTGAGAAAAAGGCGGGGTTAAAGTGCAGAAACGATTGCGATTATCTTTGGGAATGTTATTGGCGGTTGTCGCTAGTTTATTAATGATGGGACAAGCGGCCTCTGCTGATCAGGGCGTTGGTTTTGAAATCACGCCAGTCCAGTCTAGCAGTCAGGTCGATAAGCGTCTCTCTTACTTTGATTTGAAGTTAAAACCGCGACAAACACAAACCGTTGCGGTCAAAATTCATAATACGGCTAGTGCGCCCATTACAATCAATATAGGTATTGCTAAGGCCACGACAAATATTAATGGGGTTGTGGAATACAAACATACGAATAATCGCAGTGCGAATTTGTCGTATGATATTAGCAAATTAGTGACAACTGATGAACCACAAGTCAAGCTGGCTAAGGGGCAAGTCAAGACGGTCAAGTTTCAAATTAAGATGCCGGCCAAAAGTTATCAAGGCATTTTAGCAGGTGGGATAACTTTCCTGAAAAAGGCCACGGCAACTGATACTAAAAAGGCCGTGGCAGTCAATAATCAATACGCTTATACTGAGGCTGTAATTTTGCATGGTAGTAAAGACCTAACGACCAATCAGCTGACGATGAATAAGATTACGGTCAAACAGCTCAATGGGCGCAATGCTATTAATTTTCCATTAGTCAACCATACGGCGGCTTACTTAAATAAAGTACAAACTAACATCAAAATTTATCATCGGGGTGGCAGTCAAGTTGTCTACCATCAAAAGCTAGCGAACGGCCAGATGGCGCCTAATTCAATCTATAAATTGCCATTGCAGACGGGAGAAAAAGCGTTAGCAGCTGGTAAATACACGGCCGTTGTGAAAGTCACTTCCAAGAAGCAACACTGGCAATTTAAGCAGAATTTTGTGATTACAAAGGGCCAGGCGGATACCTTGAATAAGACAGCGGTTTTGAAGCAAGGGCCTAACTGGTGGTTGTATATCGGGATTGGGTTATTACTGTTATTATTGATTATCCTAGTGATCTGGTATATTTGGCGCAAACAGAAGAAAATTAAATCGTTAGAGAAACAGTTAGCTGAAAAGAACCGTCAAGATAGTGAATCATAATCAAGACGCAAGTGCAGTTTAATCGATTAGCACAGATTAACAATTAACATGAATAGTGGATATCAAGGGCGTTTTTGGAATGTAATATTCTGAAGATGCTCTTTTTGAATTGTTTGATATAAAACAGAAATTAACGAACATTGAGTGACTAGTAACCACCTGGAAAATACCGGCATACTATTAAAGTAATGTTGCGAGGATTAGATGTTTTGGCGATATTTATAATTAATGTATAAATGTTGTTGGAGAATATGGTTCTATGTTTATCTAAAATAGTTATAGTATATATCATGACTATAGGTGCTGAATTGAAGTTGAGTTCTCAGTAAAGTGTTGTTATATCAAAACTTTGGTGACCATTGATTATTAGGTTTACTGTTAGTAAAAGGTGTATACTGATTGATAACGTTAGATATATAGGGTATTAATACTGTTATAACTAATTGAAAATGTTTCGGGGTAGATATAATGCAAAGACGACGCTTACAACGAGCACAATTAACAGAAAAACGAACTTATAAAATGTATAAAAAAGGACGCCTGTGGTTAATTGCCGGGTTGAGTACTTTCACTTTGGGTGCTAGTCTGCTACCGATGACGGGGCGGGCAGACACGACTAGTACGCCTGCTGAGAAACAGGGGACGAGGACAGAGACAACTGGCAACCAAGTCACATTGGCTAGTAAGTCGGTTGGTAGTAGTTCGATGGCCAATGATGGCGAAGAAAAAACTAATAACAGTCAGGTAGAGACGAGTAGTGAAGCTAGTAATGTTACTGCATCGACTGAAGCTAAGTCAACGGAATCAACGACTCAGACTGTGGTTGATTCCACCGTGACTAGTACGGCTACTGAAACAACACGTGCAAACGGTGCTACTAATCAGACCAGCAAAATGTCCATAGTCGATACGACGTCTAACAACACAGAACAGAATCAAGCAGTAGGTGGTACAACAGACAGTACGGCAAGTACCGCAACTATTGAGGATCAAGCTAAGGCCGCCAACAGAGCAACCACTGATGGCAAGATAAATACGGCTACAGTAGCTACGAAAACAACTACAACTGCCAGTTATGCAACCGCGGATATTAGTACGAATACCATTCGCAGTGCGCAAAAGCTAGCACGAGCTACTGTGGCCACCGTTGCGACAGTAAATTCAGCGACTAAGACGTATGATGGTAAGATAGATACACCAAATCGCTATACGATTACGCTAACTGACGGAACTAAGGCGCCCTCAGATTGGGCTGTAACGAGTACTGCGAATGTTTATACGGTTACTGACTTAACGGACGTTGATACGTCCAAGTTTGGATCGAGTGTTGGAACATACACATTGGCACTCTCAACGGCTGGAATTACTAAGCTAGCTGAAGCTAATAGTAGCGCGGATATAACGGCTGCTAACGTGGTGACAGGAACACTAACAATCAAGCAAGCTCCGGTACCGACTGCGATAATTACCATTGGTTCAGCTAGTATTGACTATGGGGATGCTAAACCAAGTACGTATACAATTACGGTGCCGAGTCAGTATGCAGTTCCCAGCACCTGGACGTTAGCTAGTTCGGCTACTGATGGAACGACTAATACTTATATGATTGCAAGTTCTAGTGGCGATGTTATAGTTCCCACAGCAACCCAATCTGGAACGTATCAGCTTGTGTTGTCAGATCAAGGCTTGACAGCTTTACAACAGGCTAATCCTAATGCTGCTATTACTGCTGATACGATTATTGCTGGTAGTTTAGTTATTGCGGCACATGACATTATTACGATGGGTGCGACGACAATTGTCGTTAATAAAACGACTAGTACGGTTCCGGTGACGGTCAATAGTCGTACTATTGTGGTTCCAACAGGTTGGACAATTCGTTACGATGATATTCAGACTGATGCGATTGTGTATGACGTCCCCGTTTCCGATACGACATATTCGGAAGCGGTTAATACTGCTGTGGTTGATAAATACACCATTACATTGACTGATGATACGATAGAAACATTAGCTAACCTTAACAGCAGTACGACTTTTAATAGTACGACGGTTGGTAAGGGCGTAGTGCTTGTCAAGGCTAGTGCCGCAGTTGCCATCTCACCTGCAAACTATGGCGCGCAGGCTAGTGCCGAAACTCCGGTAACAGGGCTGACAATTTCACATGCCCGAACAAAGGGAATTGATTTAGCATATGGTCAGGCGCTGTATTTGATCTTGCCGCTTATTAATATGAATCCATCAGGAATGACTGTGGCTAATCTTACTGATTATGTTATTATTCCATCTGGTTTTAAGGTTGCTACTAATAGTGAAGGAGCTATTAACATAGCGACTGATCCAAGTAGTGTGTTAACGTCTGCTATTGAAGCAATGATGACGAAAAATGATGTGACCTATCAGGGGTTAAAGGTGACCCAACTGACAGACTACAGGGGTCGCCAAACATTTAAAATTCATTTTGATAAAACCACTGTTTATGATGGTGGTGCATTTGCAACGCTAAAATATGCATTATTACCGGTCATTGCTGTTCAAAACACTGGGGTGACTAGTGGTTTAATTGGTAATCAAGTTTCAAGCCCGGATTCGGCGGTGGTTTATGTTACTGATGATTCTAATGAAAATAATGGTAGTTATTCGTTGAATTTGCAAAATTATACTAATATTGACAGTGTCGCTGATGCATTAGGAATTGCGGATGCTGTCACGATTGGTAGTGGTTTCACAAGTTACCTATATCATTACACGCTATCGGCCAAAACGATTACCGATACTTATAGTTTAGTAGGAAACGATGGCACGTCATTAGGCGAAGTAACTTTTACGGGCGACAGTGGTAAGACGTATGTACCGATGACTAAATTACCCATGACAATTACACAAAATGGCGTGACGTATTATTTGAACACTAGTGCAGTTTCGTTAACTCAGACATATTCTGGTGATAGTAATTCAAATTACACAGTTACTTACCAGCGCTACGTCACAACGACGACTGATACTGCGGCCAAGATAACGATTGCACCAGCTTCAAAAGTCTATGATAACAACGCCACGACTGATCCAAGTTGCTATACGGTATACTTGCCAACTGAATATACGGCCCCAAGCGATTGGACTGCTGATAGCGCGGCGACGGCTATGGATGGGACGACGGCGTACCAAGTCAGTACCGACTACCTTAATACCACTGCAATTGATCAGAACGTGGGCACTTACGCCGTCACGCTGAACAGCGCCGGGATGGCAGCCTTAGCCGCTGCTAATCCAGACTTCTTGATTGCAGGCGATGTGAATGTTGGTGGGACCCTGACGATTACTCAACGTCCAGTGACGATTACCTTGCCGGATACGATTCTGTGGGCCAATGGTCAGGAACAAAATATTACGCCGGTCATTACTGGTGTTGTTGCGGGGCAAAGTTTGGATTACACGTTAACGTCAGGGTTAACTGATCCGGACACGACAACCATTACGGCCACGCTGACGAATGCCGCTGCTAATAGTAATTATAAATTGACGAATTCGCCTAGTGGTCAGTTGACGGTGGGCGCCGTAGCGGTTGTCTATCAGTATGGATACCGCGACAAAGCGGGGACGCTACACGTGGTAACAACGGCTAATGGAACGGCGACGCACGGGACTGATGTTACCGCTAAGGGCTATTTGAGCTACACCACGAGTGATACGACTGCTGCGCATGCCAAAACTGGTTATACGTTACAACCAGAAAGTACTGGCTACCAAGCCGATGGTACTTTAGCGGACATTGGTGGGCAGGTCGTGTACACCTATTTAGCGAACACAGAAAAGATTGCGGTCGTTTACGTCGATCAAGATAAGAACAACGTGATTTTATATCAGGTCCCCTTCAGTGGGAGCTTTGGCACACACACGAATTATACGACGGCGCAGGACATTGCGGCGTATGAAAAATTAGGCTACGTGCTAGCTTCGGATGAGGTCCCAGCGCAGCTTGAGTTTGATCAGGATACTGAACAGACCTACTACGTATACCTGAAACATGGCACCATCACGGCGACGGTTGATCAGCCAGGTAACGTGGCCGTTAGTGATTTGATGAAGACCAGTCAGCGAACGATTCATTACGTTTATGCTGATAACACACCCACGGACTTAGCGGATGTGCTTCAAACGGTCACGTATACGCGCACGGCAACGGTGGATGCGGTGGATAGAACGGTCCTTTCGTACGGTAATTGGACGACCACTGTGAATAGCTATCCGGCCATTGAGTCGCCGACCATTACTGGTTACACGGCGGGTCAAACGACTATCGCGGCGGCTGTACCCGCTAGCATGGGCGAGACTACGGAAACAACGGTCCGATACAGCGTTAATTCTGAAACGATCCGGGTTCAATTTGTCGATGGAACTACGGATAACCAAGTCTTAAGTTATATTGATTTGAATGGGAAATACGGTGATGCTTCCGACTATACGGTCACTGCTGATATCGCGAAGTATGCAAAATTAGGCTATGAACCAGTTAACTCGGATTTGCCTAATCAGCTGATTTATAATCAGAATGCCCAAGTTTATACGGTTATACTAGCGCATCGTCACGTGACGGTCAGCGTTGATCATCCGGGCCAACCTGGTCAGGCCATCGATGCTGATTATCCAGCCGGTCCTAAATATCCGGCAGGAACTGGTCGTGATTCGTTGCAACAAACAGTGGTTCGGACGATTACGTATCAATATGCGTCAGGTGAATCAGCGGCTGAAACGGTTAACCAGTCGGTCACGTTCAATCGCACGGCAACTTTCGACATGGCAACGGGTAAGCAGCTGACTTACGGTGACTGGACAGTGGCACCTGGTCAGTCAGCACTATTGGCCGCGGTTACGTCACCAACGATTACAGGTTATCAAGCCAGCGTTGCAGAAGTCGAAGCAACGTCGGTCACTAGTCACGATAAATCGTGCTCGATTGCAATCACGTACACGGCCAAATCGCAGACCGCAACCGTTGCGTTTGTGGATGTAACGAGTGGTAAAACACTACCTACGATGGTAGTAACTGGTGCTTATGGCACTACGAATAGTTATTCGCCCGTTTCACAAATTGCTGCGTATGAACAACTGGGCTATCGATTAGTTTCGAATAATGTTCCGACGACTGGTATCACCTTTGATCAAAATGACGTCATTAAGTCATACACGGTCAAGCTAGCGCATCAAATGACGACGGTCACGCCAACTAAGCCTGGTCAACCAGGTCAACCAGTTGATTCCGCTCATCCAGAAGGGCCCAAGTACCCAGCTGGTACTGGGCTTAAAGATTTAACAACTAGTGTTCAGCGAGTCATTACCTATGTTTACAATGATGGTCAAACTGCGGCGCCAACCGTCACGCAAACGGTCAGTTTTGAGCGCAAGGCGACCTTTGACCAAGTGACAAAGGTGGTGACGTATATGGATTGGCGTACACCTGAATCAGCGTTGACGGGGGCATACGCAGTCGTTGAATCGCCAATAATTGCTGGCTACACCCCGAACGCAACCCGTGTTGCTAGTGTAACTGTCAGTGCCAAAGATACTGAGTCGCGACAAACGGTTACTTACCAAGCAAATCTGGAAACGGCGATGGTGACTTATGTCGATGCCACGACGGGCCACCGACTGGGTACAAGCGTGACGTTAACCGGACGATTCGGTACGCAAGCGGATTATCAACCAACGACAATGATTGCGCAGTATACCCAGGCAGGCTATGTCTTGATGGGGAGTGATTATCCGGCAACGGGTGTTACTTTTAATCAGGCGGGCGTCGTTCAGAAGTATACGGTGTACTTGGCTCATAACAAAATCGTGATTACGGCACCAGATCAGCTCACCAAAACGATCACGCAAACGGTTCACTATCAGGATCAGGCTAGGCACACGCTTCAAGCTGATACGATCCGGACGCTGACGTTCACGCGTTCTGGGATTGAAGATGCGGTGACTGGTGTGGCAACGTATCGTGACTGGGCACCGACCGGGTTGAACTTTACAGCCATATCTGCGCCAACAATTGCGAAATACCATGCGTTGACGGCGACCACTCAGGCCGTAGCCATCACGGCTGCTAGTGCTGATGATGTCCAAACGCTAACATATGCGCTGGACGTCCCAACATCGATAAAGCCAGGTAAGCCGACAACATCGGACGATTTAATCAAGCCAACGACGAAACCAATCACGGCTGCTAAACCAACGCAACTCACTAAGCCGGCAATGGTTGTGAAGGCTGTTCAAGCCACAACTGGCAACCAGACGCCAGCTAAATCGACAAGGACGTTGGTATCGAGTCGCATTAAGGCTGTCAAAACAGCTCCGGTATCAGCAGTCATCAAGCCGGGAAGTAAAGTAACGGAGCCGGCTCACAAGGCTCAAGCAGATACAACGAGTCGATTGCCACAGACTGGTGAAACGCGGTGGTCTGAAATGGCTGCTGAAACACTAGGGCTAACACTAGCAACATTATTGCTGGGCTTTGGTGGCTTGAAGCGTAAGCGGCATGAAAAGTAATGAATTTTTTTAACTGTGCATAACAAAAAACGCTTAACATCCTAGCATTGGCGAAAAGTCAATGGGAATAGGGCTTGTTAAGTGTTTTTTGTTGTGTTTAAGTATCAATGGATTGATGTTCAAAGTAGTCGATTTTAGTTGCCAATAACTGATCGATTGCTTCCAGATGCCGGATGCGATCCCGAATGACTTGTTGGTACTGCTTGAAAGCGACTACTTTTGCTTGACCATCTAGTGCTAGATGGGCTGGTGTCAATAGACTTAAATCGAGATCTAAGTCCCGAAATATTTTAATGAGTTGGAGTGTTTCCAAGTTTTTGTGGGAATATTGACGGTAATTGTATTGGTTTCGCTGAACATCAGGCAGAATGCCAAGGTGCTCGTAATATCGTAACGCATCCTTAGTCATTCCAGTCATCGCGGTGACTTCCTTCGTAGTGAAGTAATGCTGTTGCTCAGGAATTTTAAACGTTAACAAGAGCGTCTCCTTAATATTGAGAACTGAGTCTCCATAAGTCGTTGGCCTTAGAGCGAGTGTACTGCTTAGATAACCGAACTTGACGTAGGC
Organism: Lactiplantibacillus sp. C232; assembly: GCF_023806725.1. Taxonomy (NCBI): domain Bacteria; kingdom Bacillati; phylum Bacillota; class Bacilli; order Lactobacillales; family Lactobacillaceae; genus Lactiplantibacillus; species Lactiplantibacillus sp. C232. Next base: position 11,650 of record NZ_JAMSKZ010000018.1, on the reverse strand, counting down.
GGTCATCGTAGAAGTGTCCACTTGTGTGAGTGAGTTCGGGAGCAGTAGCTAACCATGCACCAATCGGGGAATTTTTGCGAGAGAAACTTTCACCCAGTATCCGACCAGCCAAACGACTCACCCAACTACCGCCAGCACCAAAGTTAGAATCTGGGACATAGCCGGGGTGGAAAATGTTGATTGTCACGTTGGTTGCTGTTAAGCGTTCACTGAGAGCTAACGTGAGTAGTACGCGCGCAGCAGTGGCCTGGGCTGTGACGGTCATGGCATTGTACTTGGATGTGGCCGGGGCGTCAAAGTCTGGAAGACTCACTTTAGCATGGTTAATCACGAATGGCAGGGCACCAACCAATAGAATGCGCGCTTGGTCACTGTGCTTTAGCAACGGTAACAAGGCTTGAATGGTCCAAAAATGGGTGAGGTAATTTAAAACTAGGTTCAAATCATAACCATCTGCCGATAAATGTCGCTCAGGTAGCATCACACCAATACTATTGAGTAGAATATCGATGTGATCCGTCATGGCTGCAAGCTGATGAGCAAATTGTTGAACACCAGTTTTGGTACTCAGATCGGCCAAAGCCAATTGGACAGCTTGATTGCCAGTTGCTTGACTAATATCGGCTTGAGCCTGTCGTCCTTTGTCAGCCCGACTGCCAACGATAATCACATGATAGTTTTGGTTGGCAAGGTCAATTGCGGTGTGTTTACCAACGCCAGAAGTCCCACCAATAATAACAGCTAATTTTGATTGCATGTCAGTCACTCCTTCAATTCGATGATTATGCGCAAGTATAAACTATGGGGTCGACCCGATAGCAAGCATTAAATTAATTATGACGTGCAGTAGTTATTGGCGATTTAAAACATAATCAGCAGAGTTCTTCTATGCTTTAAACCTATGAATGTGTATTTAACATAAGCATTTCACATATATAGTGAACGCTCGTATACTGAATTTAACTTAATAAGGGAGGGACGTATCATCAAAGCAAAGTATTTAGATCAAGATTATCTGCAAACAATTCAGCCAATTGTCGATGCTAATCAGCGCCGCATTCAAGCGTTGAATGTAACCCGGGAACCAAGTGAAATTCGTGAACGTCTTGCGGAGATAACGGGTCAAACTATCGATATTTCAGTCGAGATTCGCGTGCCACTGTGGACAGACTATGGGCGGAATTTAAAAATCGGCAAACGTGTTTTTATTAATGATAATGTTCAGATCACTGATTTAGGCGGGATTGAATTAGCGGATGACGTGCTGATTGGTCCGGGTGCGATGTTACTATCCGTTAATCACCCGTTAGATCCTGCTAAGCGGCATGCGGTTGAAGTTCAGCCAATTCACATTGAACGAAATGCCTGGATTGGTGCTGGTGCCAAGGTATTAGCTGGCGTCACAGTTGGTGAAAATGCTGTTGTGGGTGCCGGCGCAGTTGTGACAAAATCAGTGCCAGCAAATACGGTGGTGGCCGGCGTCCCTGCTAAAGTGATTAAAACAATTGAGCAAGTAGATTAACGGAGGTTTTATAAAGATGAGTATTAAAGGTAAAGTGGTTGTTATTACGGGTGCGTCCAGCGGTATTGGTGCCGCCACGGCCAAGTTGTTAGCGGCTAAAGGCGCTAAAGTTGTATTGGGGGCGCGTCGAGAAGAGCGGTTACAGGCCTTGAGTCAAGCGATTGGTGACAACGCGGTCTATCAAGTAACTGATGTAACAGATCGGCAACAAGTTCGCGCTTTGATTGACTTGGCCGTTTCCAAGTTTGGGCGTGTCGATGTGCTATATAATAATGCCGGTACGATGCCCCAGGGTAATCTGAGTGACCGTGAATACGATAAGTGGCAGATGATGTTGAACGTGAATATTATGGGGGTTTTGAATGGAATTGGTGAAGTATTGCCAATCATGCAAAAGCAACATGATGGTTTGATTATCGCAACGGATTCAGTTGCCGGACACGTTGTTTATCCCGCATCAGCGGTGTATAACGGGACTAAGTATGCGGTCCGGGCCATTATGGAAGGCTTGCGACAGGAAGAAAAGGAACACGGAATTCGTTCAACCATCGTGTCGCCAGGTGCAGTTCGGACGGAGTTGGTCAATACAATCGGCAATACGCAAATTCAGGCCGGTATCAGTGAGCTGATGAATGCGGACGATCGTCAAGGATTGGCTTTAAATCCGGAAGATATTGCTAACGCGGTATTATTTGCGATCGATCAGCCTAAACACGTCGCCATTAGTGAAGTGTTAGTACGGCCAGCACAACAGGAAGTTTAATCATTAAATCAAGTGCTTTAAATAGTCGCGGCTTATCTGTAAGATAGGTCGCGACTATTTTGATAGGTGCTACTGATTAGATAAGCCCACATGTTGAGTGGATAATAACGTTAGATACAACGACATTTTTAGACAAGTGTCGCTATCGTGAATAATATGGATATTTTGTTGCTGTCTTTGCGTTGTGATCATCGTTAAGATAGAAGGCAACGAAAGCCTCGAATTAGGTGTGTCACAAGTATTGAATATTGAGGATTAATTAAAATAGTGTAGATGAGCGGAGATGGTTATTGATGAAAGTATTTATAACAGGTGGTACGGGATTTGTAGGTAGTGCGGTTGTACAAGAATTAGTCGCTAATGGTTTTGAGGTCGTCGGACTAGCTCGTTCTGAGACGAGCGCTCAAAAACTCATTAGTTGGGGGGCTCAGCCTGTACGCGGAAGTTTGACTAGTTTGTCAACGTTGGCGACGGCTGCTGCTCAGGCAGATGCCATTATTCATTTGGGCTTTAACAATGATTTTCGGCATTTTTTTCAGGCTGGTGCAATGGATCGGCGGGCCATTGAAACTATGGGGCGTGCCATTAGTGGGACTAATAAGCCGTTGGTCGTTACGTATGGGACGACGGGTATTAGAAAGCATGTCGAGACGGAGCATGAAGTCGCGGATACTGGGCTACTCAAATGGCTCACACCGAGAAAATCTGAGATCGTTGCACGTCAGTTAATGGCTCAAAACATCAATGCGTTTGTCGTACGCTTATCACCGGCTGTTCATGGTGCGGGTGATATGGGCTTTACTAGAACAGTGATTGAGCGTGCTAAAAAAAGCCACCGTGCCGAGTACTTTGGCTTAGGAACACATGCTTGGAGTGCTGTTCATCGGTTAGATGCGGCGCACTTGTTTTATTTAGTCACGATGTATGGCCTTGAGCATCCAACAACTAACGAGCGTGTTTTCAACGCAGTTGCCGAGGAATCGATCACAACCGCGGCCATTGCGCGTACGATTAGTCGTAAGTTAAATGTTCCATTAAAGGCTAAGTATAATCCACTGAGTTTTGGCGACACAGCGATGCTTTACCTAATCAATTGTCCGACCTCCAGTCAGCTTACACGACAAATATTAGGTTGGGTTCCAGTACAACCAGATTTATTAACTGATATTAGTAGTTCACGGTATTAAGTGGGTTACTAAAAATATTGTCCAAGGTAGCCGTATCCGTGAATATATTATAAGGCGCATTGCCCACGGTTATCCATAAGGTGAGTCCCTTGATGCGGCCAACGGCTAGAAACCGGACTAGTCGTTGATCATCGTCAACAGTATCTTTACACAGATGGATTAGATAATTCAGGAATGCATCGCGAAAGGCGTCATCGTTAAATTGATGACGCAATGTTTCTTGAAAACGCGCATTGCCGAATGAGTTGAGCGTTTCAAAAGGATGTGTGAAGATCTGGTCAATAGTTAGCTTCGATTGTTGCCGCTTTTGTTCAAATAGGGCTTCCAATAAATCGTACTGATCTTGAAAGTGCTTGTAAAAAGTTGACCGATGGACTAACGCTGCATCCGAAATATCTTGAACGGTGATTTTTCGAAAGGGCTTGTCACTCAGCAGGTTTTCATATGCCAGTAGAATCGTGGCCTGCATCCGTTGATTTCTTTGATTAGCCATTACGAATACCTCCTCGAAATTTAATAGAATACGATTAGTATAACCTGTCCGGTGTGCCGATACAAAGATGTGGTGTAAGCATTTGAAATTCAGAGCGCTTATAAGCATGTGCCCTGCGGCGGTATAGTCAAGGGACTAGAATTGGTAAGCCAACCAAATATTTTAATGATTAATCGTAAAAAAACGAGTGTAATAGTTGGTATGTTCATGCATACGACACGATTGCACTCGTTTTAAGGTTTATTTATCCCCGCACTAACAGGTAAATGAAGTATGGCGCTCCAATCAATGCGACGAGCACGCCGGCTGGCAGTTCAGTGGTCGTGGTGATTAGTTTTCCTAAGGTATCGGCAGCGAGTAATAACGTACTCCCTAACAGACCAGCTAACGGAAGCTGATAGCGTTGTCGGGATCCCACGATTCGTCGTGCCAGGTTGGGGGTAATCAGGCCAATGAAACTGATACCGCCACTAATGGCGACACTGACGCCGGCTAACATGGCGGCCACGCTAATCACTCCCAATTGTTGGCGTTTCAAGTTGATTCCCAATGTTTGGGCAGTGGTCGTACCGAGTGTAAAGGCGTCGAGAACGGGTAATTGAATGAATAGAATACCACTACCGACTGCCAGCCATGGAAGCGCCCAGCCGATATAAGACCAATCAGTGCCCCACAAACTACCGGCCAACCAATTCATGACAAATTGATGGTTATCAGGTGATAATTTTAGTGTCATCAACACCATTAAGGCTGAAAAACAGCCGGACAAGGCGACGCCGACCAGTAACAGGCGCTTAGACGAGATCCCTCGTTGACGCTGATTCGCTAATAAAAAAATCAGGGCCGTACTTAACCACGCCCCAGCTAACGCAACGATAGGTAAACTCAGCGTTAACGAAGCGTTGGTGCCTGCACCAATAATGAGTAACATAACGGCTAGTCCAGCGCCGTTATTAATTCCGAGTAGACTAGGGTCGGCCATTGGATTGTTGGTGACCGTTTGTAAGACGTTACCGGATAATGCCAGGGCCCAGCCAACCATGATAGCGAGCACGATCCGTGGTAAGCGAAAGTTGACTAAGACTAGCATGTCGGTCGCATTACCGCGACCAGTTAAAATTCCCAGCAGAGCGGGCCAGCTGATGGTCATTGTACCCGTACTAAGGTTGAGAATCGCTAGTCCGAGCATGCTAGCAGTTAAGAGCAGTGACCAAATAATTAAGCGACGATTAGGGCTCATGCTTTCATCGGCTCCTTTCGTGCAAGGTAGATGAAGCACGGTACCCCGATTAAGGAGATAATGATGCCAAAGGGCGTTTCATGTGGCGGATTAACTAGCCGTGCAATCAAATCCGCACCGACCGTCAGTGTTGCACCAAGGATCAACGTTAATGGCATGCTATTGCGGTAATTAGCGCCCGCTAACCAACGCGCCATGTGGGGAATCATCAGGCCAACAAAAGTAATCGTGCCAACTAATGCCACTGAGATCCCGGATAAAATGACGGCACAGATGAGAGCTAGGCCTCGCAGTAATGGGAGACTTTTCCCTAAACTCTGTGCATTGTCGTCAGTAAGATAGGCTAAGTTTAGTTGCGGTGCGAGTAGTAGGGTCAGTAGCAATCCCAAGACTAGTCCTGGACCGAGAAACTTTAATTGTGTCCAGCTGACGGCACCCAGGCCACCGAAATACCAGAACGCGAGGTCCTGTTTGAGCTGCAACACAAGGGCCAGCCCTTCGCTCAGAGCTGTTAATAGGCTACTGATTGCAATCCCAGCGAGTACCAGAATCGTGGGATCGAGTTGAACATGGCGGGCGGTGCTGATACTGAAAATTAGTCCGGCACTGGCTGCCGCACCAATAATGGCCCAACCAGTCGTTTGTAAAGTTGATAACTTTGGAAAAAAGGCTAAACACAGCGTTAGCATTAAGCCCGCTCCCGCGTTAATCCCCAGTAAGCCTGAATCCGCTAACGGGTTACGCGTCACTGCTTGCATTAGGGCGCCGCTACCAGCAAGAGCTGCCCCAATCAACGCCGCTCCAAGGACGCGGGGCACACGAATGTGCCGGATAATTTGTTGATCAAGATTGCCAGTGTGTGTGGTCGTCAGGGCGTGCCAGACGGTGGCCGTACGCATCTGGTCAGCGCCAAATCGCAAACTGAGCCCCATGACGAGAATGAGTACGCCGGTACTAAGTGCCAGCCACCCCCAATATCTGGACGTTGACTTCATGCGGGGGCCACTTCCTGACAGCCGTTATAGGTCAAAATCAGTGGGGTACCGTGGTAGTCAACGAGGGTGGCATCAATATTGAAAATTGTTTTTAAGTTAGCGGCCGTCATGACGGTGGACACGGGACCGTGGGCCAAAACGTGACCGTCCTTGAGCGCGATTAATTGGTCAGAGATGCGAGCCGCGTGGTTCAAGTCGTGTAATGCCATAATGATAGTTCGGTGGGCCTGTTCGTTGAGCTTTTTGACGAGTTGCATCACTTCTAATTGGTGAGTCAAATCTAAGTAGGTGGTGGGTTCATCCAGAATAATCGTGTCAGTATCTTGAGCAACGGCCATGGCGATCCATGCCCGTTGACGTTGTCCGCCAGAAAGGGTGCTTAGGGGCCGTTGGCGTAAATCTTGGAGGCTGGCCTGAGTGAGCGCCCATTCGATTTTTTGATGGTCAGTTGTGGTGAGCCCACTTAACGGCCGCCGATAAGGTAAGCGGCCAAAACTCACCAGTTCTTCTACGGTGAGATCGTTAGCCGTTTGGTTCGTCTGTGGTAAGACTGCAATCTTTTTCGCAAAAGTTTTGCTTTTGATTTGTTGAATGTTTTGATGATCCAGTAGAATAACGCCGGTTGTTGGTGGCAATAGGTGGGCGATGGCACGAATGAGGGTCGATTTACCGCTACCATTCGGGCCAATCAGCGTAGTGATCTGACCATGCGGAATCGTAATTGATAGCTGATCGACGATAACCTTGTCGCCATAACCAATACTAATATTTTGGGCTTCAATGGTATTCACAAATAGGATTCCTTTCTTAAAGTTAAGCGTTCAAGGAGGTTCGCTTAATAAGTTAACTAATTTTGTTTAGTTGTGCACAATCTTATTTTGCCAGCTTGTTTGTTGGAAAACGTGATTAAAACAACTGCTAACTAATAATTAGTGTTCAATTGATAGTCTTATCTTAAATGTTTTTATTGACAATTGATAGTGTTTTCACTAATAATTTTGGTAGCGCTTGAAAGGTGGAGACAGTTGTGACAAAACGGTGGCAAATTGTAAAATTGGGATTAGTATTGGGGTTAATGGGAAGCCTACTATTAGGGGCGTGCGGTGCGAAGCAGCCGACAAGTACGACAGTTACACGAACCGATTATTTGAAGCATAAGGTCAAGGTGCCGAAGCATCCGAAACGGATCGTGGCGAGTTATTTGGAAGATGATTTAGTGGCTTTAGGCATTAAACCGGTCGTGCAGTGGTCGGTCAAAAATGGTAGTGGTACGCAGGCTTACTTGAAAGAGCAGTTGAAAGGGGTGCCGCTAATTGACTATTCGTTACCATATGAAGCGGTGACCAAGGCCAAACCGGACTTGATTCTGATGGGGACGAGTAGTGCGGTCGCCAATGGCAAGTATGCGCAATATAATAAAATCGTCCCGACCTACGTGGTCAAAAATGGGACTACGGTAACGTGGCGCCAAACTTTCCTTGATGTGGCTAAGGTGGTTAATCGCCAGGCTAAGGCCAAAAAAGTCCTTGCTAAGTATGACAAACAGGTCCAAACGACGCGGCAAGCGTTGAAAAAGTCGGGTCAGCATAAAGTGGCGGTGTTGTGGGTCACCAATAATACCGCCTACATGGTCAATGACAATTCAGCCAGTGGGGCCTTGCTGTATCAAGATTTACAATTGGGTGAACCAAGTTTAGTTAAACAAGTGTCTAAGTCGGCCACGGCGGATTGGTCGGCGGTCTCGTTAGAAAAGCTCGCTAAGTTAGATGCAGATGATATTTTCTTAGTGAATAGTCAAAAGAGTGCGTCGCTATTTAAGGACCCGTTGTGGAAAAATATCAAGGCCGTGAAGAACAACCATCTGTACCAGTATGGTGACAGTAGCAGTTGGCAGTATTCGGGACCAATTGCTTATTCACAAATGATTGATATGGTGAAGACAGACTTGTTGAAATAATAGTTAGTCAATCATTATAACGAAAAATAATAGGATTGAGATAAAAATTTAAAACGCGTAAATTACTCACAGTAAAATAAGTAATTTACGCGTTTTATTGTCTATAGACAGCGGTAATCATCATCCCAACGCGTGTTGATAGGCGGGGACTAATAAATCATCGACAAGTAGATGAAGGGTGGCATCAGTAATCGGTTCATTAGCAAAAGCACGGTAGCGAAGCCAGTCGAATGGCATCAGTTGTAAGTCGCACGATAAAGTCCCCGTACGCAGTTCCCCACGTTGCTGTGCACGCTGACACACGCGTTCAATCGCATGGGCGTCAATCTTTTTCACAGCATTGAGCAAGTCCTTAACTTCTGGATTTGCTTGTTGATCTAGGTGGTGAAACCAAGTGATAACTAAAGCTTGATTGAATGTATTAATACTGACAGTGAAGCGCTTGAGTACTTGGAATAAATCTTCAGAAAGTGTCTGACCGGTCAAGCTCACTTCGTCTAGTTGACCATGGTTTTCCGTAATGATTTGGTCCTGGATAGCCGCAATTGCAAGCTCTAGTGGTGAACGCCAGCGTCGGTAAATGACAGGCTTACTGGTGCCGGCCTGTTCCGCGACGTTAGCGAACGTCAATTGTTCAAGACCATCTTGATTTAAGATGTCACGGGCGGCTTGATAGATGGCGTTTTCGAGTTCAGCGCCACGACGACGTGTTTTAGTCATGTAATCCCTCTTTTTTAAATAAGATACTTTAAGTTTCTTATTGACTTTTTCTTTATATAGCGTATTATACCAGTTATGCGAATAAGACACTTTAAGTTTCTTAATTAGGAGGATAATATGCAAGCAAAAGCAAAAATTTCAAAAGCAACTATGACGATTGCCTGGGTCGTAGTGTTTGGTGCGATGGCACCATTATTAGATTCAACCATGATCAACATTGCCATTAACAACTTAGTGACTAGTTTTCATAGTAGCGTGACGACGGTCCAGTGGGCAGTTACAGGTTATTTACTGGCAACGGGGGTCGCGGTGCCATTTTCCAGTTGGTTACTCAATCGTTTTGATGGTAAAGCGGTCTTTGTGGCTGGTGAGATTTTGTTTGGTCTTGGCTCGATATTTGCAGCCGTAGTACCGAATATTCAATTATTGATTATCGCTCGGTTAGTTCAAGGTTTTGCGGGTGGCTTGATTATGCCACTCTTGACGACCTTGCTTGTGCAAACTGCGGGTGCAGCAGTGATGGGCCAGATGATGGCAACAGTTGGGCTACCCATGATTTTAGGACCATTAATCGGACCGGTCATTGGTGGAATCATTATCAAATTTGCATCGTGGCATTGGATTTTTTGGATCAATGTCCCAGTAGTCTTGATTTCAATCGCTTTGATTTTGTGGAAGATGCCGAATTATCCGGCACAAAATCGAACAGCGAAAATGGACTTTATTGGTATCTTGCTACTAATTGTGTCCTCAAGTGCTATCATTTATAGTTTGGTTAATGCCGCGCATACTGACCGTTTTAATAACGCGACAAGTATTGAGATGTTAATTCTAGGGGCGATAGCGTTGATTAGTTATGTCGTATGGGCCGCTTGGCAAAAAGAACGGGCGGTAGTGCCACTGCACTTATTTAAGTTTGCATCATTTGATGGTGCTGGCTTAGGATTGTTTATCGCTGGGACGGTATTGAACGGCGCAATGTTGTTACTACCACTCTATTTTCAAAACGTTCGGGGAATGAGCGTGATTAACGCCGCTCTAGCGCTATTACCTCAGGGAGCGGGAATGCTAGTTTCGCGGACGTTAACGGGAAGGCTAACAGATCAAATAGGCGCTAAGTACGTGGTTCTGGGAAGTGTCGTCATCACGTTTGTCGGTACCTTACCGTTTTATTGGTTTGGTCAACAGACGTCTTACTGGATTTTGGCACTTATTTTATTTGTGCGGGGAATTGGTGCTGGTGGTATTTTAATGCCGTTAATGGCCGATGCTTATACAGGAATGCAACCTGGACAAGTGCCAGCTGCAACAATTGGGACCAGAATTATCCAAAATATTGGGAGTGCGTTTGGATCCGCTTTGATTACGACGATTGTAACGGCGTATTCCACACACCAAGTGAATGTGTTTGAACGACACCTAAAAGCAGGAACGTATCACGTCGACGCAGCTCACTTACAAGTCTTTACAACAAGCCATTTGCAAGCAATTCGCTTAGCAGCGTTTCAACAAGGCTTTCTAGTGATTGCAATTGCCGCAATAGTTATTATTTTGCCAACCTTATTGCTGACTAACAAATTGAAGGCGGCGAAGTAACCCATGGAGAATTTCATTTATTGTTAATCAGCCAAGCCGTTTTCGGGCCTGTATTGAGTGCCAGGCTAAAAATTCGCGGCCCGTTAAGAGCTGGTTACTACGAACTGGTTAAGCAACGATTGATTGCGACAGGGCATCTCGATTACCTAAGTGCGTTTTTGTGGCACTGGCTTAATTCGTTAATATTCCTTATAGAATTGAAGGACCCAACTGTATAAGCTTTTGAGACTAATAATCATAACTTCAAGACAACAGTGACAGGCGCAGCAGTTCATTGATATGATGGTATTAAACACATCTTGCGAGGCAATACTTTTTGGGGGGATAAGATTGAAAAAGGTCTATTTACGATATCAAAAACAAGTTGATAGTTTTATCAATATTAATAAGATTATGCTGCTGCTTGAGTTTGTTTTACTATTTGTAGTGAAAGGTAGTATCGATCATTATAACCAGCTACCATACGATTGGTTTGCTTATTTAACAACGTTGATACATTACTTTTTAGGAACTTTTGCTTTTTTCGGGATTATTCTAGTTATTGAATGTGTCTGGAACAAGTTCAAATAATGATTGTGTATGTGTAAATCTAGTACAAGCTAGCGCGTGACAATTTAATGTTACGCGCTTTAATTTTTAAGATTTTATTAGTTAGAGATGCTTTTCACTTCTGCTAATCCGATGCTTTAATATAGAAGTTGTTCGAACGATACTATGTTAAATCCGGCTAGTTTAAAGACTTGTCAATGGTAATCTGATAACTTGGCAGGGACTAGTACAAGGAACAGTTAAAACCGGTTCTGTTTAATTAAGCGGCTAGTTTGAAGGATGGCATGTGCCATCGCCAAATACTGCTAAGAAGCGTTCTTCAGCAATAAAACTGATGACTAATTGTTGACAAACGGAGTGAATACCTTGTACATCTGGCTTAGCTACCGCCACTACTTTTTCAAATTCTTGGTCAGTGATTGGGGCTTTCTTGAGTTGCTTTTCGGAAAATGCGGCCATCAAATCAATAATTTCTTGGTTCGAAAAGTCATAGTTCAGAAAAACTAAGTCACGGGACTGCTCCGAGTCAAGTAGACAGTTCAAATAATTAAAATAGCTATGCAGTTTTTAGAATGGCATGATTCCGAAATTCTTTCGGAGTCATGCCATTTAGTGTTTCTTGGCGACG
>NZ_JAMSKZ010000017.1:0-65396 GCF_023806725.1 Lactiplantibacillus sp. C232 | reverse complement strand
GCTTCTTGAACAACTAAATCAGTAATATTTGGGTCTTTAATTTGGAGCAGTACTTTAGTAGAATGGTCTTGGGACATATCTGACACTCGCTTTCAATTGGTTTTGGTCGACTTGATTATAGCACAGGACGATATGTCCTTTTGTTGTACATAAAAATAGTGTTGATGGATTTTATCCATCAACACTAAATATCATAGACCCGACAAATTGCGATATATCCAAATGAAACAATCGTGAAGACACGTCAATCTCAAAGTAAAAGTTGAACCACTCAAGGAATCGTGCTGTTCACTTAGACAGATGGCTCAGTCGCGACGTTTAAATCTTCATTTTAAGTAATTGATCAATAAACCGTTGTTCATCAGTGGTTGGTAAGTACCCAGCCCGTGTGACCACCGAGATATTGAAGCTGACCGGCAATTGATCTTTGATTTCCAAACATACGACGCCATCATCCGCTTTAACCACATCACGAACCAGTAAGCTAATGCCCAAGTTGGCTTTAACTAAGGCTTTGACCCATGAGATATCGGGGGTCCGGTAGATAACTTCTGGATGTACCCCGGCAAAGTCACAATAGGCTCGGAAGGCTTGTGGGTGCACGTATTTGCCATCTAATCCAATGAACTGTGCCTGACCGAGATCCTTAAAACTAACGGCGGCTTGTTTCGCCAAACTATTTTGAGGACTCACGATAATACTGAATAGCCGTGCCCCTAAGCGAACCGCACGAACTGTCGGCAAATCAAATGGTAAGTAGGACCCTAATAACGCGATGTTGATCTCACCATGCACTAACTTACGCAATAGCTCATCTGAGCCCGTTTCCGTTATTTTTAACTGTTGCAGTAACCCGTTCTGAAGTAACTTTTCTGCAATTTGAGGGAAATATAAAGTGCCAATAATTGGTGGTAAGCCAAAACGAATATCAGTCTGTAACGTACTCTGAATTTCGCGATGAGCAAGTTGCAAACTGGCCTGGATCTGGCGTGCATTCTTGTAAAGCAGCTGACCGGCCCGGGTAATATTTGTCTGTTGATGGCGACGGTCTTGAATCACCAATTTGACTGCAAACTCTTTTTCCAACCGATGAATTGCTTGAGTCACTGCCGGTTGTGAGACCGCAAACTGCTTGGCGACCATCGTATAATTTTGGCAATCAACTAACGCCCGAAAATAATCTAAATCACGTGTATTCATCCGCGCTCACCAAATTCCTTCATGTACATCGCCGCAATCTTTTGCTGTAGCTCAGCCACTGAATGCCGCCGTGAACGCGCGCAATCCTTGGCTTCGCGGTGACATAATAAGCAACGACGCTTCGGCAGTCCCAAATCCGTCCGCGACAGCGCGCGCTGTGAACCCGCTTGTAAGATATCAATATCATATAAGCGACCTAACGGATCGTGTTCTTCAAACGCGACCGCCAGCCGTTTGCTAGTCGCAAAGTCAGTCGTCAGAATCAAGAACCGCTCATTACCCGCCGGATGATTCCAATCAGCTGCCACCGTGTATGTCGACAACTCAGCTTCAAACCGCTGGACACCGGCCAAAAACAACCGTCGTAGTGCAGCGTTATTCTTAATCGGTCCCGGAATATTCAACTTGATCGCCGCAATCGTGGCCCGGGGGTTAGTCGCTGTCAACTGTTGCTGATACGCGACCCGTTGATCACGGGCTGCTAGCATTGCCGTGATTGTTTGCGGTTCACCGGTTGTAAAAATCGTCGCCATGCTTGTCACTTTCTTCCTATATGTTTGTTATATTTCCAGCTTAACCGAAATTAGTCGATTTTTAAACTAATTTCTTTGGTCTCTAACTACAGCCCAAATCAAAAATAGCCCACGCACCGATTACTCAAGCGCATGGACTATTGATTTGGGTTAGTCAAAATAACTTATTGTAAATATTTGAACATTTGTTGTCCGGCTTGACGGCCAAAGATCACCGTTTCAGCGATTGAGTTACCACCAATCCGGTTATTGCCGTGGAGACCGCCGACCACTTCACCGGCTGCAAACAGGCCGGCAATCGGTCGTTCGTCCTGATTCAACACTTGGGTTGCTGGATTAATGGCAATCCCACCCATCGTGTAGTGAACAGCTGGCGCAATGTGAATTGAGTAGAACGGTCCCGCCGCAATATCGCGATCCATCCCAGTTGTCCGGTTAAAGGCCGCATCATTATGGTTAGCGACTGCCTGATTCCAGTCAGCCACCGTCTGTTTAAGCGTCGCAGCGTCTAAGCCTGTCGCAGTCGCCAGTGTTTCCAAGTCAGTCCCAGTCTTTACCAGGCCAATGTGATCATAGAATTCAACCGCTTTGACCCGGTCACGAATACCGCGGTCAAAGATCAAGTAGGCACCAGTACCACCCAGTTGGTCGATAGCGGCCGTCACGTTCTTACGCGTGTCGAGTTCATTGACGAAACGAGCCCCCTGGTTATCGACCAAAATCGCACCTTCGCCCCGAACCGCTTCACCGATTAAATAAGCATGATCTGTATCTTGTTGGACCGTCGGATGAACTTGGACTTGGTCCATATCAACCAACTTAGCCCCAATAGCTTGTGCCAACAGAATCCCATCTCCAGTCGCGCCCGGCTGATTGGTCGTCTGATAGTTTTTAAGATCATCACGATACTGGCCTAACAAGGTCTTATTCGCACCGAAGCCACCGGTTGCTAACAAGACGGCTCCAGCCGTAATCGTGACAGCTCCATCTGGGGTTGTTGCCTTGACGCCACTAATTTTGCCGGCTTCGACGACTAGTTCATCGACTTTGACATCTGTGAAGAGTGGTAACTGGTCAGCCGCCACTTGTTTCAACAACTCAGTGACTAAGAAACCACCAATGGGAGCCATGGAACTTGGCCGATGGGTCCGCATCACACTCATCCCACCAGTAATCGTCAAATCATCCAACTTAATGCCGTGGTCTGCTAACCAGTCAATTGCGAGCGCACTGTGTTCCGTGAAGAATTTCAACAGTGCTTGGTTATTCATACCGCCACCACCTTTAAGGGTTTCGCCGTAGAAATCGCCAAAACTATCAACAATATGGTGATGCAATTGGACGTTCGTCTCCGCCGCATTCATACCGGATGAAGCCCGGGTGGTGTTACCACCGATTTTCGGCATTTTTTCTAAAATAACCGGGTTCAGGCCCAATTCATGTGCCTGGATTGCCGCAGTCAAACCCGCGCCCCCCGATCCAATAATCACTACGTCATAGTTCGGTTTTAGATCCGCTAAGGCGGTTGGTGTAAATGTAAACTTTTCAGCCATTGATTGCCACTTCTCCTCTCAATTCGTCCGGGGTATTCCCCAGGATGGAACCAAAATCTCATTTATTATTGTCGTTAACTGGACACGGGCCACCATTCCAAGTCTAGGAACAATGACCCGTGCCACCTTGATCCACGTTAACGGTTCAACGCCGATCAATACTTATTTTAGCTTAATCATCAATATTCGTCATATCCAGTGGAACCATCCATTCATCGAATTGTTCCGCGGTTACTTTGCCAGACTTGATGGCTGCTTCACGCAATGTCGTCCCCGCTTTTTCAGCTGCTTGAGCAATCATCGCACTATCATGATAGCCAATATGTGGTGACAATGCCGTAACCGTCATCAAGGAACTGTCGACTAACTCTGCCATCCGGTCTTGGTTGACCGTCAAACCAGCAATCATTCGGTCAGTGAAGCCGGTAATCGTTCCAGCTAACAATTCAGCAGATTCAAGGAAGGCATCAATCAAAACGGTCTTGTAAACGTTCATTTCAAAATTACCTTGGCTAGAAGCTAAATCGACGACCACGTCATTCCCCATAACTCGTACCGCTGCCATAGTGATGGCTTCAGCTTGGGTTGGGTTAACTTTCCCAGGCATGATTGATGAGCCGGGTTCGTTAGCCGGAATGTTTAATTCGTCATAACCGGCCCGTGGACCGCTTGCCAAGAACCGCACATCATTGGCAATCTTCATCAAATCGGCTGCTAGGGTCTTGATGGCCCCGTGAACCACGTTTAAGCCAGAATGATGGGCCAAACCATAGAACTTATTGGAATCAGCCGTAAATTCAATCCCATACAATTTGCTCATCGCCGCAGCAATATTTTCAGCAAAATGAGGGGCAGCATTTAGACCAGTCCCAACGGCGGTCCCACCCATTGCAAGCTCGCCTAACGTTGGATTCAACTGTTTTAAGTAGGCAATATCATGTTCAATCGCACTGGCCCAACCACTCACTTCTTGGCCAAAAGTTAATGGCGTTGCATCTTGAAGATGGGTCCGGCCGATCTTTACTACCCGCCAGTACTTCTTTTGTTTGATCTTCAATTCCGCTAATAAGTGTTCCGCTGCGGCAATCAGCTTATCCACGGCAACTGCGGCCGTAATGTTCATCGCCGTTGGGAAGATATCGTTAGAGCTTTGACCATGGTTAACATCGTCGTTCGGCAAGATTTCAATATCAGGATTGATCTTACCAGCCATGTGTGCGACCACTTCATTAACGTTCATATTCGTTTGCGTCCCCGAACCAGTTTGGTAAACAACCAGCGGAAAGTCCTTACGCAAATCTTCATCGTCGAGCGCTAATAACTTATCAATGGCAGCCACGATTAAATCAGCTTTTTCAGCAGTCATTGCTTCAACTTCTTTATTCGCAATCGCTGCGGCCCGCTTAATTTGAAGTAATGCCCGAATCATTTCCAACGGCATCTTCGTACCAGTCGGAAAGTTATGGCGACTCCGTTCTGTCTGAGCACCCCATAAGGCGTTCGCAGGAATTTTAACTTCGCCTAAAGTATCTGATTCAACTCGATATTCTGTCATGTTGATAACCTCCAATTAATGTGTTGGTAAGCGCTTACTAAGTGTGTGAAAAAAATAACATTTAGTTTATAAACCTAGTTTAGCGCCCCCATATAGCTATAGTCAAACTCAGTTTTAGCTATAAGTATTAGTTATGAGGTTTATGTAACAGTCGTTTGGCGCTGAAAGTTTGCGGTAACTGTGTGTTTGATAAAAATGTTTATTTATTCACATGTTCCGATTTATTTCTGTTGACCAATTTTACTCGTAATCGTCATTTTTTGCATACTCTGGAGGTTAAAGTCAATATCGGAATAGGACGCACACCAGCTGACAAACAACATTTCTAACTGTCGGGCCCTTTTCAGTCCCGAATCATGTTAAAAATTCAGGACATCGCTAATTAAAACAAAAATATCTCTACTAAATTGATATTAGCCGAGATATTTTTGATAAAGACATTGCTATGTTTACTTATCAGTTCCAACTGAATATCCCCATCTAACAGTATACTTAGCGATTCAACCATAGTCCAAGCACCAAAAGGACAATCATGATACCTAAAATCTTGGCATGGTTCCAATACTTAAACAGCAAGTCAATAATTGCAACCACGACAAATATAATCAGAACCGACATAAAATACAACCAAACATTACCATTAACACTGACCGTCACAACAAAACCAATAACGGCTAACCATGGTAAATATTTATCAATAAATAGCTTAAAATTTGGAAATTGCTCCATCACTTAATCACCCGCATCACCTTATAGTTCTTTGCAAACAATTGTATGCGTGAAGCCTCCTTACAACGACGCATTTCAATATATAAACACGAACAACTATTTATATTGTACTACATATTCATTAACTTGCTTATCAGTCTAAGCAACCAAATAAATCTTACCATTTCCCAAGCCGATAAATATTATTTGTCTCCAGTATCTGTTCGCTACAAGTGTCTATAAGGCGCATTGGTCACACGTACAATAGAACTGCCCTGCTTAACTCATTTCAATTCACCATAAATAAAAATGACCCAGCTAGTCATCAGCCGGGTCATTTTTGTCATCAATATCTTTTAGTCCTTCACCGCTTTAATCGTATCAATAATCGTGCCATCGCGATATTCAATCAAGGCAACGGTGCGATCTGTAAATTCAAGTGGTTGGGGTTGGCCGACTTTCTTTTCGGCTAATTGTTGTAATTCTTCAATCGTATAGACCGGCACACCTGGGACATGACTGAGTGCTTTAACTAGGTCTTGACGCCGGGGGTTGATTGCAATCCCGTATTCCGTCACAACCACGTCAATGGAGTCCCCCGGCGTTACAACGGTTGTTACTTCTGGCACAATCGTCGCTAACCGACCACGGACAAGTGGTGCAGAGATAATGGTCAGTTTGGCCGTAGCCGCGTCTTGATGTCCACCAATGGCGCCACGAATCACGCCATCCGAACCGGACATGACGTTGACATTGAAGTGCGTATCAATTTCCAACGCACTCAGAATGGCAACATCCAATTGATCAACCATCGCTCCTTTATTATCAGGGTCAGCGTACCATGATGCGTCAATTTCTTGTTGATTAGGATTGGCGTGCATCGATGCTGCCGCCCCTTTGTCAAAGTCTTGAACATCCATGACTTTATCAACTAACCCTTCTTCGAGCAAATCAGTGGTTGGTTTCGTAATACCACCAAGTGCAAACGATGCTTTGATTTGATTATCGAGCATTGCTTGCCGCAAGTACCGAGTGACAGCTAACGCAGCACCGCCGGAACCAGTTTGGAATGAGAAGCCGTTTTTAAAGTATGGTGAGTTCACGATCACATCATTAACGGTCTGGGCAATCTTCAATTCCTTTGGGTCCTTGGTGAAGCGCGTCGCACCTGAACCAATCTTGTCAGGGTCACCAACTTGGTCGACTTGCACGACGTAATCGACTTGTGTCTGTTTAATTGAGGCCGGTGTATTTGGATAAGCCACAATATTATCGGTCAATAAGACAACTTGGTTGGCGTATTGCGCATCCATCAGGGCGTAACCTAAGGAACCAAAGACTGCTTTACCAGCCATCCCGTTCGCATTTCCTAGTCGGTCAGCATTCGGCACACCTAGAAAGGCGACATCAATTTTAATATCACCATGTTCAATGGCCCGGGCCCGATTACCATGAGAACGGAAGATTACGGGGTTCTTTAAACCACCGTGTGAAACGAAGTCCCCAAGAGAGCCCCGCATCCCCGAGCTAGTAATATTCGTAATCGTTCCGGCCTTAATTGCTTCGATCACCATATCGTTCATCACGCCCGTTAAGGAGGATGGCGCCAAGGTCAAATCTTTAATACCGGCATCAATAATGGCCCGCATCACTTGATTGAAGACGAAATCCCCATTACGAAAATGGTGGTGAAATGAAATCGTCATACCATCTTTGACAGTGGCTTTTACCACGTCAGCAACGGAATCAACGACTTTGTTGTCCCCTGTTGAAACGTGAACTTTGGGGGCCACCCGTTGAATTTCAGGATGTCCGATTTCGGTTGACTCAAAACCTTGGTAATTTAACTTCGTCATTAATTCTGCTGGTAATTCGCGGTCTACACTATTTTTCAATGTAATTGCCCTCCTCGTCGAGTAAGTTGGAAACTTTGGCTAAGCTCATCACACGTTGAGCCCGCAAAACAACGGGCCGGTCTACCATTTGGCCATTCATGGAAATAACACCAGAACCCTTGATCCGGGCTTCCTCAATCGCGGCGATGACTTTTTGGGCCTTAATAACTTCATCCTTGGTTGGTTCATAGACTGAATTGACCATTGCAATCTGTCGAGGGTTGACCAATGATTTACCGTCAAATCCTAATTGATGAATATGCCGCGTCTCACGGTAGAAGCCATCGGGATCGGCCATGTTTGTAAAGACCGTATCGAACGCGGCGATTCCAGCGGCACGAGCAGCATGAAGCACCATGTTACGGGCAAATTCCAGTTCCGCGCCATCAGGATAACGGTGGGTCTTCATGTCCGTCGTATAATCTTCTGCTGACAAGGCGATCCCAATCATTCGATCCGAGGCTGCCGCGATTGCCGGGGCATTAAGCACGCCCTTAGCGCTTTCAATTGCAGCCATCAAATGAGTCGTGCCAACTGGTATCTTAAATTCAGCTTCAGCTGCCGCGACATCCTTTTCCAACGTTTGGATCATGGTAGCCGATTCGACTTTTGGCAAACGGATAACATCAATGCCAGCCTTGACCATTGCTTTGACATCATCAGCGTAATACTTGGTATCCAAACCATTGATTCGAACGACCAATTCAGCGTTGCCATAATCTTGCGTTTTTAACGCTTCGTAAACCAGCACCCGGGCCGCATCCTTTTCAGCCATTGAGACGGCATCTTCCAAGTCAAACATGATCGAGTCTGCACCGTAAATCCCGGCATCCTTTACCATGGCTGGATTATTACCAGGTACAAACATCATTGTCCGCCGTAAGCGTTCTTCATTTTCAGCCATTATAATACCTCCCATGCTGGTGTCGTGGTTTCTAACGCCCGTTGTGCTGCCGTAATGGTCCGCGCTTTAATGACGCAGTCCAACGCCCCTTTATCAACAGCGCGCACCTTCACATTATCGATATTCAATTGTTGAAGCGTCGTCGTGATCACGTGCTTGATTTGTGCCCCGAACTGTTTGATAACATCCGATTCAAGGTCGATTTGAATGCCGTTGTCTCCCGCCATTAACATAATTTGAATATCAGATGATTCCAAGGTTCCGGCGACTGCCGTTGTCTTAATTTCCATCAATTTTCATTCCTTTCTGAATTCGCGCTTGTAATGTTGTTAGGTTATTTTTTATAAACTGGGCCGTTGTTGCCGGTACCAGTTGGTTTAACTCAGTTAAGTTGCCGCTTTGAATCCGTTGCCGAACAGTCCGCGCCGAAATTGGTTGATTAGCCACCGTCGTTCGCGATATCACTCGTACAGCAACTGCCGGTGGTAATTCACGCTGCAAAACTCGGTTATAAATCGCAGTCGTCCGCGACGTCGGTTCACTACCAACGAACCGGGTCGTAATGTGCAGTGCTGGTGCAAGTTGCTGCTTAAAGATCCGGGCGTCCAACGTCGTCTGCGCCTCAATTGCGCCCGCCGCTGAATCCAAGAAGTAGGCTGGAAAGGTCGCTGCACTCACGAGATAGTCCTGCCCGCTGACGACCCGAACGTTGGCCAAGTCGGCTGTTCCTTGTTGAACCAGCTTAACGCGCTCGGCCGTACGGAATAGACTCGCATCTGTCGCAACGACGAAGACGTAAACTAAATCACTGACCGCCGCGGCTTGTTCCACTAAATAGCGGTGTCCCCGCGTAAACGGGTTCGCATTCATGACAATCGCGCTGACACGCTGTTGTGCTTGGTTGGGAATCATCGGCAACTGTTTGACAAAATCCGTCATATCCGGTGCGCCGTTTTCTAATACGGCCGCTTCATCCGAATGAGCTAATTCTTTAAAGCCTACGTGTTGAAAACTCGCTGAATACTTGGCCTTGGTAAATACCATCATATGAAAGATCTGTGCTTGAAACAGCCGATTGACCAGTGCACTCACGATTTGATTAAACCGGGCCCCCGGCTGACTATTCTTATTACAGACACCCACATATTTAAGCACGTTGCCAGCTAACGATCCGGTCCCAACAAGTTGGCCATCCTCGATCAATCCTAAGGTCACATCAATATGTTCAACCTCTTGCGGGCTAAAATTAGTAATCCCTAATGACATTAAGAATTGTTGCCACTGGGCATGCTCGTGCGGATTATTTAATTGCATTTCAACAACTTGCGCTGCCATCAGACAACCTCCTATGATTAATGCTGTGCTTGCGCGTACGTTGCAACGGCCGCCGTCACGTTCGGTACCACTTGTGAATCAAAGACGCTCGGCACAATCGTCGTCGCAGTTGGGTTCGACACGGTCTTAGCCAAAGCCTGAGCCACTTGGATCTGCAACGCATTATCAACTTGCTTGACCCCATTTGTGAGTAAGCCCTTGAAGAGCCCCGGGAAAGCCAGAATATTATTGACCTGGTTTGGATACTGGCTAGAACCCGTTGCAATGACTGTGGCCCCAGCCTTCTCAGCTACTGCTGGATTGATTTCTGGCACTGGATTAGCGAGTGCAAAGACGATTGGATCATGATTCATCAAGTGGACGGCCCCTGCTGATAAGACGTTGGCGTCTGACAAGCCAATGAAGACGTCCTGGTCGGCCATGACCTTCGCCAGTGGTTGCCCCTTTAGTTGTGCAGGTGTTCCCAACTGTTTGGCAAGATTCCGTTGATACTGGTTGTACCGCTGATCATCCGCTGTAACGACCCCGTAAACATCGACCAAGGTCAGTTGTTTGACACCGACCGCTGCTAATAACCGAGCTGTAGCTAACCCGGATGCGCCGACGCCGTTGACAACGATGCGCATCTGCCGTAAGGACTTACCGACTACGTGAGCGGCATTGATCAGTCCCGCCAACACGACAATTGCGGTGCCTTCCTGATCGTCATGATAAACCGGAATATCAAGCTCATCTTTCAAGGCCGCTTCTAGTTCAAAACACTTAGGCGCCGTAATATCTTCCAGATGAATGCCCGCAAATGAGAGCGACATGTTTTTGATTGTCGCCACCATTGCTGGCACGCTGACCTGATTTAACGCCAGCGGAATCGCATTAATCCCAGCGAGGTTCTTGTATAGGAGTGCCTTACCTTCTACGACCGGCAAACCACCCGCGGGACCAATATTGCCGAGGCCCAGTACTGCTGACCCATCCGTGATCAACGCTACTAATTTACCACTCATCGTGTATTTTGCCTTTAATTCCGGATGCGCCGCAATCAGCTTGGAAATCACCGCAACACCAGGTGTATATGCTTTACCTAAATCAGCCTTATCGGTCACTGCAAGGTCTGAATGAATGTCCAAAACCCCCGTATGGGCGGCGTGCAACTTTAAAATCTCATCTTGTTCTACCATCAATATCTGCCTTCTCTTCTCAAAATAATACCGTTCACTTTGTTATCCCCAGTGTACGACCATTTTTTAAAAATATCAAATTTAGATTGGATTTTTATAATTTTTAAAAAGTCAGCTTTTCTGGTATAATAAACTTAAAATATTATAAACGAGTTTTAAAATTTTAAATCTTAGGTTGATAAAGAGGTCATCGATATGGACGATATGAATCATCGCCGCCTGTTGATTGGAATTGCACATGATTATTACTTATCCAAAATCAACATCGCTGAAATTTCAAAGAAATACCAAGTCAGTCGTTATCTAATTTCAAAATACTTAGACGAAGCCATGGCAACCGGCCTAGTCAAAATTAACATTAACACCCCCATCGAACGAAATAGTGAGCTGGAGGCTAAATTTAAACATCGTTTTCCAATTGAACATATTTATATTATCAAAGACGCGGATACCACGAGTGACGATGAACGCCACGTAATCGAGTTTGCCGCCGAAACAATCCAGCGCCAGATCATTCAAAGTAATGTAATTGGGGTGGCATGGGGTGGCACTGTCCTTAGCGTCATCGATAATTTTCAAACGAGCACTCGTGATGACTTACTGTTCACCCAGTTTATGGGTGATAACCTGAAAACGAACGCAGCGAACGGCTCAACACCGTTGGTTCAAAAAGCCGCCGCTAAGTTCGGCGCACAGTACGTCACCATCCCGGCACCACTCTACTTGTTTAATGATCAAGCACACCAAGCATTGGCTCAAGAACCAGCCATTACACCGGCCATCAGTAACTTTGACCGAATGGACATGCTATTTGCCGGAATTGGCACCTTAGCATCCATTGACTCGATTCCCGTCTGGCATCAACATCGCCAAGCCATTCTGGGTGGCGCTGATCCGCAGGCGGTGGTCGGCCTGTTATACGGTCGGCCATACGACATCAATGGTCACATTCTGAACGCCGACCACGACAAACTCTTTGGCGCTAAAATGCCCGCCATTCTCAAAGTGCCGCGTCGTTTCGGCATCATCAAAAGTAAGTTCAAGAGCGAAGCCTTACTTGGCGCCCTCCGCGGACAATTACTCACTGACATCATCATTGATGAAGCCGTCGCGAATCGGGTTCTCCAAGAAGATCAAGCCACACCACTATCCAAATAATCCGCTTCTTCGAAAACAGGTACCAACGCTGACCGTTGCCGGCAGCTTGGTACCTGTTTTTATGCTTAAAATCAGACTACCAAATACCAATCACTTTCATCCAGAGGGCGCCAACGCCACCCCAAACGACTAGGTAGAAGAGACCTAAAATAAAGTTTAACTGCCACCATTTTCCCTGAGTAACATACCCAGAACCGAAGAGAACACTCGCCGGGCCGTTCGCATAATGCGTCGTCGAAGCGAAGATCGAACCAGTAAAGCCAAGTATCAGTGCAGCAAAGGTTGCTGGCGCTCCCGCGGAAACCGCGACCCCAAGTAAGGCACCGTACATTGCGGAAACGTGGGCAGTCCCACTAGCAAACAAGTAGTGACTGTAGAAGTAGAACAAGACGAGTGCCGCTAAAACAATGCCCCAACTGAAGCCTTTCAAGGCACCACCAATCGCGCCAGACAACCATGGAATAAAGCCGAGTTTGTTCAACTCATTAGCCATGAAGATCAAAATTGAGAACCACACCAAGGTATTCCAAGCACCAGTTTCGTGTAGCACGTCATCTACCGATAGAACTCCAGCAACGAGTAGCAAGGAGACGGCCATAAAGGCAACTAATGAAGCTTCGAGACCGATAAAGCTGGATAACATCCATAAGACTAAGGCTAGCAAGAAGACGCCGCCCATGATTTTTTCTGGAAGACTCATCTTACCCATCTTTGCCAGCTCATCATCCGCCCATTGCTTGGCATTGGGCGTATCTTTAATTTCTGGTGGATACATTTTATAAATTAAATATGGCACAACCAATAAACAAATAAGTCCTGGGACAATCCCGGCTAAGAACCATTGCATCCACGATAACGTGATGTGTAAACTCTTGGCTAACGTGACAGCAACTAAGTTAGGCGCCATCGCCGTCATGAACATCGTACTGGTGATTAAATCACCATGAAATTCTGCGAACACTAAGAATGAACCGATTTTACTTTGTGTGCCATCCTTGGGATCAGAACCAAACGTTTCAGCTAACGACTGAATGATTGGATAAACAATCCCACCAGCACGGGCCGTATTGCTTGGCGTTGCGGGTGCTGTTACTAAATCGACGCCAATCAGTGCGTATGCCAAACCCAACGTTCGTTTCCCAAACAGCCGCACAAACACCAACGCGACACGTCGACCTAAACCAGTATTGATGAAACCACGTGACATAAAATACGCCATCGCAATCATCCATACCGTACTGCTCCCAAATCCGGCAACCGCTGTATCCATAGGCACGATGCCCAATAACACGGTTAGTGTCAACCCAATGATTGCGACCCCGGCGATTGGTAACGGCCGCGTAATACAACCAATAATGGTTGCCACAAAAATTGCCAGAATATGCCATGCGTTCATCGAAACACTGGCTGGTTTGATAGGACTACTTAACCAAATGATCAGGCCCACCAATAACGGTGCAATAAAATCACGATACTTGACCTTATTTAGTGTCATCTCAATTCCTCCTCATACTTACTCATCATTTTTATGATGCCACATTCATCATGGTCAGCATCTTGGCTGCGAAATGTTGCATCCGGGCACGCTCATCATCTGATAGCTCAGCTTCGATCACTTTTTGGAGCCCGTTGCGGTTAATAATGGCGGGTGACCCCAAGTACAAATCGTTAATGCCATATTGACCAGACAAAGCGGCGGAGACAATCAACTCAGCATTTTCATCGTTCAAAATTGCTCGGCAGATTTGCATCAAACTAACGGCGACCCCATAGAACGTGGCCCCCTTCTGACTAATGATTTGACCACCTTTACCACGAACAGCTTGCTCGATTTCAGCTTTGAACTGATCATCGACCGTTGTGACCGTCTTTAAGGGCTGAGCATTGATCATAATTTCATCAAAATTAACGATGGAACTATCACCATGTTCTCCAAGTACCGCAGCATCAACTGCAGTGGTGGCAACATTCAACTTCTGAGCCAAGGCGACCCGTAACCGCGCCGTATCCAAGGAAGTCCCGGTACCAATGACCCGATGCCGTGGAAAACCGGATAAACGTTGCGTCATCGAAGTCAAAATATCGACGGGATTACTTGAGATAACGAAGCAACCATTAAAACCACTCGCAACCACTGGTTTGACGATGGATTCCAGAATCTTCGTATTGCGGTTAATCAAATCTAAACGACTCTCACCAGGCTTACGAGGCACACCAGCCGTAATGACAACGATGTCAGCATCACGCGCATCCGCATATTCACCGGTATGAATGTTGGTCGCATTCGTAAAGGCGGCAACATCTTCCAAATCCTTAACGTCCCCCTCTGCGTGCGTTTTAACCAAGTCAACGATAACGAGTTCATCTAGGGCGCAATTTTGGACCAATGAAAAGGCAAATGATGAACCCACCGAGCCATCACCAACAATTACGACTTTGCGTTGCTTCTTATCCATGTCAATATCCTTCTTTCATCAAAAATGTGTGCTGCACATGTGGTTCCAACTACTTAGTTACTTAACTCACAAGTATTATAACGCAAATGCTTTCATTTTTGCTAATTTTTTAAAAATAAATTATTTTTTTGAAAAATTTAAATATAATTGTTGTTTAAAACGCCTGCGTAGCAGCATTTAAAATTATTTTGATTGTGAACTATTTCTAAAGTGTCGGCTTGTGAAATCATTTTCGTAAGCAGTTACAATCCTGCGTTTAAATTGCCTGATTGGCGTCAATTCGAAACATCTGCGCAAGTTACAAAACTTTTTACCCGCCAACCGATCTTGAAACAGTTAAAACCTGATTAGCGTGGTATATTAGAAGTACGACTCAAACTAGAGAGGACTAATACATTGGATAATGAAACTTTAAAAGACTATCTCGCAAACAACTCCCAAGTTATTACCATTTTTATGGAGAAAGCAACCGATTTTCTGAATCGAAAAAATGAGGACCGGGCGCCAGCACGCCGCTATAACGATGCTGAAATCGCCCGGCAAGCGGATAAGATGCTCGATGATGTGATTGCCAATATTCATGATAAAATCGTCCCCCATACCCGCGAACAAACACCGGCTGCCTGGGAACAATTTCTGAGTGAAAACGACGTACTTGATGATCTGGAACTATCAATGACGGAATTGTCATTCGAATCGGAAGACTAAACTAGCAGTTCAAAATAAAGAAAGGACCGTGGAAGATTTAACTTCCACGGTCCTTTTTAGAACAAACTTATATCACATGACATCAACACAACCGAATTATAGGCCCAAGTACTACGACCGAGTCAGCCCAGCATAAATCTTATCAAGATTCCACTTCAACATTGAGTAGTACGTATCACCCGGTTTGCCTTTAGCTGCCAGCGAATCGGTAAAAATCGTACTAGCAACGGGGATTCCCGTCTCCTGTGAAAGCTTATTCATCGATTTCGGTGATACGGATGATTCGACAAACAAACTTCGAACCTGGGTTCCTTCAATTTTCTTCAACGCCGTCCGCATCTGAGCTGGCGTGCCTTGCGATTCCGTATTCACTTCCCAAATATAAGCAGCGGGCACATGGTAGGCCGCCGAGAAATACTTAAAGGCGCCTTCGGATGTCACTAATAATCGTTGACTCGTCGGGATCTGCTTGAATTTGGTTTGAGCGCTCTCATGCAGTTTTGTTAGTTTTGCCACGTAGCGATCCGTATTCTTTTGATAAACAGCGGCGTGCTTAGGATCCTTGGCCTGCAACGTCCGGTTGATGTTCTTGACATATTGAATCCCGTTGGCGAGATCTAACCAAGCATGGGGGTCCGGCTCATTAACGTTCGTCGTTAAATATTTGACCTTAATTCCCTTACTGGCCGCAAAAACATCGTGGTCAAAGTCCTTTTTGGAAGCCGTCACTAACTTTTTAAACCAGCCATTACCGCCAGTTTCAAGGTCTAAGCCATTATAAAAAATCACGTCAGCTTCGGCAGTTGCCGCAATATCAGTGGGCCGTGGTTCATACTCATGCGGGTCAGTGCCGCGCTTCACAATACTGTAATTTTGGACGTACTGCCCACCCACATTTTTCACCATATCATCTAGAATCGAGTTCGTACTTACGACCCGGATTTTGGCACTAGTGGTCGTCGCTTTGGCACTTTGCTGGCGTTGATTCAGAAATACTGCCATCCCGGTAACCATCGCGATGACTCCAATCAGTGCAATTAATTTCGTTTTCATGCTGTCACCCGTCGCGCTGCTGCTTGCCCTTTCCAAAGCGTCGGCAACAAGGCCTGCTTAGGTGAGATGATGAAAGAAATACCGAAGAAAATAGCCGCTACTAGCACGATGGCCGGACCAGAAGCCCAGTTCAACGTGTAGCTGAGATATAAGCCCACCACTGAGGACAAGACCCCAATTAAGGCTGACAGTCCAAGCATGACTGCCAGTCGTTCTGTCCATAGAAAGGCCGTCGCAGCCGGTGTAATCAACATCGCGACCACTAAAATGATCCCGACGGTTTGTAGCGCTGAAACGGTCACTAGCGTTAAGACCAGCATTAACGCGTAATGTAACAGTTGGACCTTGAGACCATAAGTCTTCGCAAAGGTCGGATCAAATGACGTAATCAGTAATTCCTTGTAGAAGAAGACCACGAATAAAATCACTAGTCCTAACACGACCGTCGTCGTCATCATATCAGTATCACTCACAGCGAGAATGTTACCGAATAAGATGTGGTGCAAGTTCGTCGAACTTTCAGCTAATGAAATTAGGATAAAACCGAGTGCGTAAAACGCACTGAAGACAATCCCAATTGAGGTGTCAGTCTTAATCTTACTACGGCTCGCAACGAATCCGATCAAGCTAGCGGCTAGAATTCCAAAAACCGAAGCACCAATTAGGACGTTGATACCGAGCATATAAGCTACCGCAACACCAGGTAAAACGGCATGCGAGATGGCATCGCCCATCATCGACATGCCTCGTAAAATAATAAAGCTACCAATAATTCCTGACATGACCCCGACCATAATAGCCGTAATTAGCGCACTTTGTAAGAAATCATACTTCCCCAAAGCAGCCATAAAGGTCGTAATTGATTGCATCATCGCGTTTCCTCCTTCGTAAACAGGACGGCCGAAAGATCAGCACTAAACGTCCGTTCAATGTTTGCGGGTGTGTAGACCGCGTCCACGGGACCATAATCAACGATACCGTGATTTAAAATCACGAGATCATCAAAGTAGCGTGAAACTTTGTTCAAATCATGATGCACGACAATAATCATTTTGCCGGCATCACGCCACTGATGCAAGATCGTCATGATAGCCGTCTCACTCTGTAAATCAATGCCGACGAAAGGTTCATCAAGAATAATGATATCGGCTTCTTGGACTAAGGCTCGAGCCACAAAGACCCGTTGTAATTGTCCTCCAGAGAGCTGACTAATTTGGCGCTGTGCTAAATCGGCTAACTCAAGTTGCTCAAGTGCATCTTGGCAACGCTGACGATCCGCCTTGCTTGGTTCGCGGAAAAGTCCGAGTTTGCCATAGGTCCCAGTCAAAACGACGTCAAAAACATTGATTGGAAAGGTTAAGTCGAGATCTTTACGTTGCTCGACATATGCAATCTGTTTTTGAAATTGTTTTAGCGCACGACCTTCATATTCGACGGTTCCCGTTTGGGATTTGATCAGACCAAGCATTGCCTTGATCATCGTTGATTTTCCCGCACCGTTGGGACCAATGATTCCAGTAATTTTGCCGGCGTTAAAGTTAACGGCAACATCAGTAAAGACTGGTGTGTCACTGTATGCCACGGTGAGGTTTTGTACTTTTAACATCACATTTCCTCCGTTCATCGCGGTAGTCGGTTTTCTACATCGTCATAAGCATAACTGATAATTAACGCTAATGCAAATAATTGTTAGGTGCAGTTAACTTTTTTTATAATTGGTATTAAATTTTCGTTCATTCTAATACTATTTCTGCTTAACCAAGGCGTTACAACCAACATACTAAAAGCTTAATCCAGAACCTACTGAAACGACTTTCGATGCCATCACCACTAAAAAGCACTGACCACTCATCAACTAAGCATTGCAATCGTCATTTAATTTCCATTAATATTTGGCATTAAAAAAGTGTCGTCACCTACAATCACGACACTCATTATTAAGCTAATATATCTGTCTGCAATCCAATAAAAATCGTCAAAATCAACAAATCGGCCGAGCCACCTAAACTATAGTTATGGTCGACAAAAATCTGATTCAATTCGCATAAAAACGCCATTCCAGCTTCACTGCGGCTTCCCCCTAAATCGAAGTAGCGGTGTGCTTGGTCGTGGACCCAGTCAATGACGTGCGGGTCGTGTGCCCGTTTTACCAGATTGGTATCGACCGTCGCCTGGACAATCGCCATCAGTGTGTCTAATAACCGCTGATTAATCGTGCCACGACTACGTCTCAATGCGGGTAGTGCCACTTGCATCACGGTCGGATAACCCGCCTCGGCTTCACCACGAATTCCCTTGATGCCATATGTTAAGTATTGACGTTCTCCAGCAGTTAAGGTCGTTGGATCCTTCGTGTTTAAATCATTAAAATCATTTGCCGTTAACCCCGCCAGCATCGTGCGCACAATCGTTGCTAAGTCGACGTCGGGGTGCTGCAACTGATACGCCGCCGCTGTCACTAGCACGCCCAGTGAGAACACCGCCCCTTTATGGGTATTCACGCCCTTGGTCGCCGCAAACATGGTTTGTTCCGCTTGAACACCAATGCCCCGAATTTGCTTGAACAAACCCGTCAAATCGACAGCCGTATACGCGACGCCCGCCGCTGCACAAGCATTAAAGTAGGGGGCTAGACTCAAAGCACTATCAATAAACATAAAAGCGTTCATGTCTGGATGGGGACCCGCCGACAACGGGTCGACCAGCCCGGGCTTAGGGTTGACCGTCACTTCGTATAAAAGCGCTCGTAGCGCATGATTGACAATTATCTTCGTATCCACTATTTCTCCACCATTTCATCCTTAGTCTAACAACGATGATGTGCCTGGGTCACTTTCAGTCTTGATTAAGCGTGACCACAACCAACATTCAGTTACCATTACTTATATTTCCATCATAACTGATACTAGTCAATTTTTGTCATTTTTCTTTGTATTCTTTTGTCGACTGCTGTTCAAGCATCTTCTGAACGTGTAAGCTAGAGCTAATCAAAGTTATTCCTAAGGAGGACACTGTCATGATACCTAGTCAGCATTTTCAATCCACTCCAACCGTCCAATTTGACTTATTAACATACATGATTGGTAGTTACCACTACAACTGGCATCCGCAAATCGAACTCTTATGGTTATTGCAAGGTACGGTCGAAGTGAATGTTGACGGGACGCGCCATCAATTACACGCAAATGACCTCATCTTGATCAATGCCAATCGCGGCCATGCCACCTTTGCCTTGACCCCAGAATGTATCGCGCTCCGTTTACATATTCTGCCCGATTTCTACACTAGTCAGGGCATCGACCTCAGTTCAGGTGCTTTTCTACTCAACAGCGTGACGACGCCCCAACACCGTGACTACCAAACGATTCGCCAAATTCTGGCACAACTCTATCTAGGATTACATCAGCAGGACTGGCCAATTTTTGACTTGAACGCCCTGTACTTTCAATTGACGAACCTGCTACATCACGATTTCTTTGATACTGGAATCACGATGACTTACCCCCAACCCAAGGCGCAGAGTTCACTAAACCGGGTCATTGATTACATTAACCAGGCTTACGATCGACCAATTACCTTAAACGAAGCGGCAAAAATCAGTCACTATTCACCAGCCTATCTCTCACGCATCTTCAAAGCGGAACTCGGCCTGAATTTTTACGAATATCTAACCCGCTGCCGACTACAACACGCCATCTACGATCTGGAAAACCCAACCACAAGGGTCGCCGATCTAGCTTTAGCCAATGGGTTTCAGGAGGTCAAGTCCTTTAATCTAATGTTTAAGAAGCATTTTGGTCAGACACCTTCCAGTTACCGTCAACACTTGTCACACGGGCAGCGTCCTGAATATGACCAGTTCAAGCAACCGCTCACTCCCACACAAACTACCATTGTCCAAAAGCAACTCAATCACTGGGCCCAACTCACAAGTACTGATCAACTCAGTGCTTGTGAAAGTTGCATGTATAAACTACATTTTCAAGAATATCAGGCGCTCAAACAAAAAATCGCGCAATTAAAAACACTGCTCAATCAATAATTAATGGCATAACAATTTTTGTGATTACGAACAACTGAACTTACCGATATTTTGATCAAATATTGGGTCATACCAAGGTACGACGGCATCACTCGTCAGAAGGCCTTGGTATTTTTTTGTCATTTTTAACCGGCTACCTGTCCGCTTACCATCACTTTCACAATCTGATACCTGGCATAACTTGGCGAGTAGCGGTTAGTTTTGTATCACACAGTTACTTACAATGTAGCTGTAAATTGATAGGAGGAAACCAGCTATGGATACAATGACATACGACTATACCGAACCAACGTTATCAACTAAGGGCCAACGGATGCGCGACATTTTGGCCGATTATATTGCACTCATCAGTCATCGACTACCAGATGATGTGACTGCCAAACTCGAAGAACTCAGTAAGATCGAAGTCGATCCACTCCAAAAGCTCGTCTACGACACGATGATGGAAAACCAATTACTTGCCAATAAACTTAAACGCCCAAGTTGCCAAGATACCGGTGCATTACAATTCTTCATTAAATGCGGCGCGCAGTTCCCACTATTAGGCGAACTCAATCAAATTTTGAAAGACGCCGTTTATCGTGGGACAAAAAAAGCGCCACTCCGACATAATGCTGTTCAGACATTTGACGAATACAATACCAGTATGAACATTGGTGACGGCATCCCCTCGATTTTTCTGCAAGTTGATGGTAATGGCACTGACATCTCAATGTACGTGTACATGGCCGGCGGTGGCTGCACATTACCCGGGGCTGCCAAAGTCCTGATGCCTGGTGAAGGTTACGAAGGCGTCGTCCGTTTCGTGATGGATCGCATGACGAGCTACGGCATTAACGCTTGCCCACCTTTACTCGTCGGTGTCGGCGTCGCCACATCCGTTGAAACGGCTGCGCTTAATTCTAAATTAGCTTTAATGCGGCGCGTCGATAGTGAAAATCCAAACGCTAATGCTGCCAAACTCGAACACTTATTAGAAGACGGCATCAATCACATTGGCCTGGGACCACAGGGGTTTGGCGGTCAAAAGTCAGTAATGGGTGTCAATGTCGAGAATACCGCCCGACACCCATCAACAATTGGCGTCGCTGTTAGTACCGGCTGCTGGTCACACCGGCGCGGACTTATCAACTTTGACGCAGATCTAAACTATGACTTACCACTGAACAAAGGAGTCGAATTATCATGAAAACTTACCACTTAACCACCCCAATTTCTGATGACGATATTAAGGACATTCGTATCGGCGACATCGTCTACTTGAATGGCTCACTAACAACCTGTCGGGACGTTGCCCATCGGCGGCTCGTCGAAGAACATCGTCCCCTACCCGTTAACGTGACAGACCGAGCAATTCTCCACGCTGGCCCGATCATTAAAGATCTCGGCCATGACAAGTACGAAATGATCGCAGTCGGGCCAACGACTAGTATGCGGATGGAAAAATTTGAAGAAGAATTCGTAAAACAAACCCGTGTCAAACTAATCGTTGGTAAAGGCGGCATGGGACCGGGAACCGAACGGGCCTGCAAGAAATATCACGCCTTACACCTCGTCTACCCCGCTGGCAATGCTGTTTATGCCGCCCTGCACGTCAATAAGATTGTTGATGCCCAGTGGAAAGACCTCGGAATGCCCGAAACACTCTGGGCGTGTGAGGTCAAAGACTTCGGTCCGTTAATTGTCTCCATCGATACGAATGGCGACAACTTGTTTGAAAAGAACAAGGTCATCTTCAACGAACGTAAAGAAGCTGAGATTAAAAAAATCAACGAACAAGTTAAATTCATTAAATAACCGACCATTAACAGCCTAAGCGGATCACCCTGCTTAGGCTGTTGGTCTAAAGGAGTCTTTCTCATGATTAGTATGGATACACAATCTACTTTAAAAACCCAAGCTTTAGCCGCTCTGAGTACCGTGATCGATCCTGAACTTGGTGTGAACATTGTTGACCTCGGTTTGATCTACGATGTTGCTTACGATGCTGACCTAAAGCTCTGCACCGTTACCATGACACTGACCATCATGGGCTGTCCACTGACAGGCTATTTGAATGACCATATCAAAAGCGCATTAATGACCGTCGCGGGTATCGATCAGGTACTCATCAACCTTGTCTGGGAACCGGCCTGGTCGCTTGATAAAATGTCACGGGCAGCAAAAATGACATTAGGGTTGCATTAATTCTAATTTAGAAATCGTGTCCGGATTAGCATCATTTGCTGACTAGTTTCAGCAGTCACCGTGAGACGATTTTAACGTTTGACTAGAAAGGTGGTCGTTTTCGATGACCAAATTACAATCCGTCAACTACCAGCAACTTACATGGCCGCTGATAATTGGTTTGATTATTTGGCTGAGCGCGCCATTTCGTCCCGCGGGGCTCAGTCTATTAGCATGGCACATGCTGGCTCTCTTTGTTGGCACTATCATTGGTTGCATTACCCAGCCGTTACCTATTGCCGGTGTCGCAATTATTGGTCTCACACTTGGTGTCTTACTTGGTGTTACCTCGATGACGGATGCCATGGCCGGCTTTGGTGATAACACGGTTTGGATGATTGCAATGGCTTACTTCCTATCACGAGGCTTCGTAAAAACGGGGCTAGGGCGACGAGTCGCGCTGGTCTTCGTCAAATTATTTGGTAAAAAGACCCTTGGATTAGCCTACGCGCTGATTGGTGTCGATCTCGTCACTAGTCCGGCCACGCCTAGCAATACCGCCCGCGCCGGTGGAATCGTCTTCCCAATTATTGAATCTTTAGCTAAAGCATACGGCTCTGACCCACAAAACGGTACGCAGCGTAAGGTTGGTAGTTTTCTCATTATGTCAGCTTTCCATGGTAATATTGCCACCAGTGGCTTATTCATGACCGCGATGGCACCAAATCTCGTTGCCGTGGCCTTGGCCCAAGCAATGCAGATTCACATCACATGGATGGACTGGTTACTCGCCGCTCTATTACCTGGTCTTATTTGCTTAATTAGCGTTCCAGCTATTATTTATTGGCTCTATCCGCCAGAAATTAAGAATACACCCAACGCGCATGCGTGGGCTGCCAACGAACTTGAGCAGATGGGGGCCATGACTTTGGCCGAAAAACTCATGGGCGGTATTTTTATGTTGGCCCTCTTTCTTTGGATCTCAGCTAGTCTCACTGGGCTAGACGCGACCTTAGTGGCCTTCATAGCCGTCACTTTGCTCTTATTAACCGGTGTATTATCCGTTGACGACTTATTACATGAAACTGGGGCTTGGAACACACTCGTTTGGTTTTCAATTCTTATTTTTATGGCTGGCAAACTGAACAGTCTTGGCTTTATTCCATGGCTTTCACAAACTATGGGCCAGGCCCTGCAAGGAATCAGTTGGCTATGGGTCTTGGCAGCTTTGATGCTCGTTTACTTTTACAGCCACTACCTGTTTGCCGGCGCCACTGCTCACGTCTCCGCCATGTACGGCGCCTTCTTGGGTGTGGCAATTTCAGCCGGCGCCCCCCCAATGCTAGCAGCCCTACTATTAGGCTTTGACGGTGCCATTTTCAGTTCGACCACCCATTACGCCAACGGTCCCGCCTCGATTATGTTCGGATCAGGTTACATAACGCAGTCCGAATGGTGGCGTCTGAATCTGTGCCTTGGTGGTTTCTATCTATTAGTATGGGGCGTTGGTGGCACACTCTGGATGAAACTTTTAGGCTATTGGTAAGCTAGTTGTTTTTCAACTATACCATTTGACAGGTTCAGACACTCATTCACGTATTTCCCGACTCCGGGCTGAGTGCCCATTTCTGGGGGAAGGACGATCTAGCCGAGCAAGTTTACGCAAATCAGAACTTTTGCCGGTGACCCTAAACTGGCTTTTTAAACTCAAGACTGGCATATTTTAATGCATGCTTCATGAAAATTAACGCGCACAATGTGAACTTACTCCTGACTAACGACTTGATCATACAAACATCACGCCCTAACCAATAACAATCGGCTTTCCAACTATTACTTGGAAAGCCGATTGTTAATCTACCATGTAAGTCCATCAGAACCTGGACGTCAAAAGTTCTGATGCTCCCTCAAATTTTCAGATCCCACCCGGCTAACCGTCATGTGTCGAACTGAAGCATATTGTAAACTTACGTCTAATCACGACACCGACCACAAGTCACCCATCCAAGTCGCCAAGTCCGTGACCGCTATGGGATACAGGTGGGGTTGCCCAACCGCCGATAAGTAGACCCAGGTCAGCGCTGTACCGTGCACTTTTTTGTCGTGTTGCATCACTGCGGCCACGGCTTGCGGCGCTATCGGCGGTAATTCCGTGGGCAACCCTACCGCCATTAAGCGTGCCTTGAGCGTCGACGTTAAACTAGTCGGCGCTAACCCATGTGCTGCAAACAACCGACAAACCTGTACTAGACCAATCGCTACCGCTTCCCCATGCATTAGTTGACCGTCAGCCAATAGTTCGACTGCGTGACCAATCGTATGACCAAAATTCAATAATTGCCGCTGACCCTGTTCATGTTCATCCGCCATAACGACGCGCGCTTTGAACGCCACACTAGCTGCAATTAAATCTGGTGCTGCTGGTAAAATCGCTGCCACACTGGTAATTTGTTGCAAGGATTGCCAAAAATCACCGCCAACTAATGCTGCGCACTTAACGATTTCGCCATAACCTTCTGCGAGCATCCGCGGCGGTAACGTCACCAGAATTGCCGGATCAATGACGACTAAATCTGGTTGGTAAAAACTGCCCACTAAGTTTTTGCCAGTTGGTAAGTCAATCGCGGTCTTACCGCCCACCGAACTATCGACTTGCGCTAATAATGATGTCGGTACTTGAATCAAGGCAATACCGCGCATATAAATCGAAGCGACAAACCCTGCTAAGTCACCAACCACCCCGCCACCAAGAGCGATGACACCGTCACTGCGGCTAAAATGGGCGGCACTCAGCTGATCGATTAACGACTGGACTTGTGACCAACTTTTGCTCGCCTCACCGGCTGGAACCGTCATCACACGCACCTTGAATCCAGCCGCCGTCAGTTCATCAGTTACCAGCTTCGCATAGTACGGGCCCACATTGGTATCCGTTACCACCGCTACTTGACGGGCACACCATACCTTAGTTACCAACGTTCCTAGATGATGTAAACTGTCAATCATGATCTTGATCTGATACTGTTTAACTCGCGTCTTGACTTCAATGTTTGTCATAGGCACATCCTACGCCCACGTTTGCATCAGGTCATGTAACTGGAAAGCCTGTTGCGCCATTTTTAAGTACGTCGCGGGTTTTAACGCTTGCGGCCCATCGGATAAAGCTTGCGTTGGCTGGTCATGAATTTCAACGATCATGCCACTGGCGCCAGCTGCTACACCTGCCATCGCCATCGGGGTCACGAGTTCCCAGGTACCGACCGCGTGACTCGGATCAACGATGACTGGGTAATGTGTCAACGATTGCAAGACTGGCACTGCACCTAAGTCAAACGTGTTGCGTGTGTACTTATTATCAAACGTTCGAATTCCCCGCTCCAAAAGCATGATCTGATGATTACCACCAGCTGCAATGTATTCAGCTGCATTGAGCACATCGTCGATTGTTGCCGACATTCCTCGCTTTAATGCAACCGGAATTTGGGTCTGTCCAACGGCTTTAAGCAACGAGAAATTTTGCATATTGCGTGCACCAATTTGAAAAATATCCGTGTATTTCGCCACCATCGCCACGTGTTCATCATCCATCACTTCGGTAATCATATCAAGGCCATGTTTATCAGCCGCCGTCCGTAAGTATTGGAGTCCCGTCTCCCCGAGGCCTTGGAAGCTGTAAGGTGACGTCCGTGGCTTGAATGCTCCGCCACGAACAATCGTCGCACCACCCTGCTTGGCAACCGCGGCCATCTGGTCCACGTGTTCAGCGCTTTCGACTGAACACGGGCCAGCCATCATGACGAATTGATTACCACCAATCACACTGTGTGGCGTCTTAATAATCGTATCTTCTGGGTGAAAGAGACGGCTGCTTTGGACCGCTGCGGGAACTGCCGTCAAGATTGATTCACTGGCTGCTTGCACATCCGCGGGAAGTGCTTCTGGACGCAATCCTTGAATTGCAATTCGATTATTGTGCGTGAAGATCTCGTGATCCGCACCAAATTGACTCACTAACTTTGCCTGCATAGCCGTAGCGGTTGCTGGTTTTAATATAATAATCATAATAGTTTCCTCCTACTAATCAATTCTCAAAAGTTAAGGCCTAAGCCTGCGCCGTAATCGGCGGAGTCGCTTGAATACTGGCTAACATATCTTGGCGGACCTGTTGAACTGGCATCTGCTTACCAGTCCAAAACTCAAAAGCCAAGGCACCTTGCCAAATCAACATCCCCAAACCATTATATGTGGCGCACCCCTGCTGACGCGCTAAGCGCAAAAAGGTCGTTTCTAGCGGTTGGTAAATCACATCATAGACCGTCTGTTGTGGGACTAATTGCTGGATAATTGAGATTGGTAATGGCGTTCCAGCAGTCGTCATGCCGATATTGGTCACGTTAATGATCAAATTGCTGGTACGAGCAACTTGCTGCATCCGTACTTGGTCTTCATAGGCACAGAGCCGGAGTGGTACCGAAGTCGTGGTACTGAGTTGCTCCAACCAGTGCTGAACACCGGCGTAGCGTTCGTTGTTGCGTTTAAAGACCGTTACACTCGCGACACCATAATCTAAAGCCGCCGCAATGATTGCCTTACCTGCGCCTCCCGCGCCTAAAACCATGACGTGCTTATCAACCAAGTTCAGACCTTGATGTAAGAGATCCTGAAAAACTCCAGCGCCGTCCGTGCTGTCACCAATCAGCTTGCCAGCTTCATTCTTAATCGTATTGACCGCTTGAATCCGTTGCGCTCGCACTGTCAAACCATCTAGTAGCGGTACAACGGCTTGTTTGAATGGCATTGAAAGGTTCACCCCCGCGATACCCATGCTACGAATTCCAGCAAGCGTACCAGCCAATCCATCCGGTGCCACATCAAACGCCAAGTAGCGCGCATTTAGCCCCCAGTAGTCAAAACTCAAATTATGCATTCGCGGTGAGCGACTGTGCCGCGCGGGGTGCGCGATAAATCCAAAGAGTGCCGTTTGTCCATCAATCATGCTTTAACTAACTTCCTTTCTAAATGACTCGCAATTGTTGACCAAGATCCACGTGCGTTTGTTGATACGTCCGCACTAGGTCTGCTACCGTGAACTGGTTAGCGGCTAATACTTGGTCGGCCGCTCCACTGGCGCCAAAGTGGTCCAAGCCTAGTACCGCCCCATCTAACCCAACGTAACGTTCCCAGCCAGATGTTGCGCCCATTTCGACTGCAACTCGCCGCCGAATTTGAGGTGGCAAGACCTGGGCTTGGTAATTCGTTGATTGGCGCGCAAAGTTTTCCATCGACGGCATTGAAACGACACTGACATCTTCACCTAACGTAGCTAGTTTCGCCTGGGCCTGAAGAGCTAAAGCAACTTCTGACCCGCTTGCAATCAAGATTCCCATTGGCTGGCGGCCACGCTGCGGTGAGAGAACATAACCGCCACGAGCCACACCAGTCATGGCCTTAGTCTTAGATCCGGATAGCACTGCCAAATTCTGACGGGTCAAGACGAGCACGGTTGGATGATCCGTCGCGTTGATGGCTTGCCACCAAGCTGCGACCGTTTCATTCGGGTCAGCGGGCCGGATCACCGTTAGATTCGGAATCAATCGTAAACTCATTAGCTGTTCAATTGGCTGATGAGTCGGACCGTCCTCGCCGACTGCAATCGAGTCATGCGTGAAAACGTAAGTGACTGGTAACTTCATCATCGCCGCCAATCGAATAGCCGCACGCGTGTAATCGGAAAAGACAAGGAAGGTGCCACCAAAGACCCGCAAGCCACCGTGTAAAGTCATCCCATTCAAAATGGTGCCCATACCAAACTCCCGGACACCAAAGGCAACGTTGCGCTGATCCGGGGTCACCGGAGTCGACAATTGATCCTGCTCAATGGTCGTTTTATTCGAACTGGCTAAATCAGCCGCGCCCCCGACTAATCCTGGTAACTGAGCGGCTAGCTTCTGAATGACGGTATGACTCGTGATCCGCGAAGCTTGGGCGCCTTCATCAAAGATCGGTAAACTGGTGGCTAAGTCAACTGGCAGACGCATACTGAGCTGTTGTTCGAAACGGTGTTGTACGGCTTGTGGTAAAGCCTCTCGTTGTGACTGCCACCGGCAATGTGCACGCTGACCACGTTGCAAGATTAGTTGCTGTGCGCGTTTAGCAACGGCCGGCATTACCGTAAATGGCGCGGCTTGCCACCCTAATTGTTGCTGCAAACTAGTTAAACCGGCCGTTCCCAACGGATTGCCATGCACCGCATTCGTACCCGCTTGTGGTGCGCCAAATCCAATCGTCGTTTTAACAGCGATCAGGCTTGGACGTGAACTGTGTTTGGCACGCTCAATGGCGGCATTAATCGCCGTTAAATCATTGCCATCACCTACCGTTTGTGTATCCCAACCATAACTAGCGAAGCGCTGGTTCACATCGGTACGAAACGACCGGCTGGTGGGGCCATCAAGCGAAACAGCGTTATCGTCGTACAATACAATTAATTTTTGCAATTGTTGATTACCGGCAAAGCTGGCAGCTTCGTGGGAGACGCCTTCCATCAAATCACCATCACCGACTAACGCGTAAGTATAGTGATCCACCAACTGCGGTGCCTCGGAGAACTGAGCCGCTAGTTGCCGTTCAGCCAGGGCCATGCCCACCGCCATCCCTAATCCCTGTCCCAGTGGACCGGTCGTGGCTTCCACACCATCCACGATTCCCAGTTCAGGGTGGCCTGGCGTGTGACTGCCGAATTGACGAAAATGTTGTAACTCGCCCATTGTCACGTTGAAGCCACTCACATGTAGCAGACTGTACAACAACGCCGACCCGTGTCCGGCTGATAAGACAAAGCGATCGCGATTAGCCCATTGAGACTGCTGTGGATCGACCCGTAATTGTCGGCTCCACAGTGCCCACATCATTGGAGCCGCGCCGAGTGGCAATCCTGGATGACCAGAACCGGCCCGTTCAATCATTTCCGCACTCAGTACTCGTAGATTATTCACCGCTAATTCATCAATTTCATCAAATGCTTGCATTAACTTCGCTCCCTCTCATTTTGGCTAATAAAAAAGACTCACAGTTACACCAACTGTGAGTCCACTAATTCTTCGCAGGGTGCCCGAAAAACACCGCTACTCAGAAGCAGAAAAGTCACACAGTGGTTGTTCACAACACTGATATGACTTTTCCATAAATTTTAATCATTCCAAAATTTACTGGTCACATCCGTTGCGAGGGCGTGCCTCGCAGTGGATGCCAAGGCACTAAGTAAACCAGTAATAATAATACGAATTCAATTGTAAATTGGTATTAATCGTCATGATTAAAATCTCCTTAATTTATAATGTGTATTTGATGACTTAAAATATACGGCTAATCAATAGAATTGTCAAATGGTTTTTGCAAATTTTTTCTATTAATCAACAAAAACACGTTGGTCCACCCTCGATTTGCTAGTCGTCATCATCCTCGCTAACTGCTAATAAATACTGGTAAATCAGCAAGTTTGCGTGTCAAATCATTTTACAGATATTAAAATGGTTCCCTGCCACTTTCTGAAAATATTTTTAGCCAGTAGCTTGCACTGACTTAACTTATAATCCACCGCCAGGCAAATCATTAAAGTCTAAAAGCCGCACTCCAACGCTAAATTTCTCACAACGAACGACTGACAAACGGTCATTTTCGATTACAATTTCAACAATGTTCCGTATGCTTTAGCAACTAACCTTAGCCGCTCGTCAGTTGTCTGAACTGCCATCTATGCCCAACCAGCTAGCTGGTCTTCACCACCGCACATAATCGTGATAACCAAAAATAGTGTCGCCAGCATCCAGAGCAGATTCCAGCCACACTATCATCAGTTTATGTGATCCCCATTTTAGTCACAATAATTGCCGCAACTACACCAAACTACGCTTTCAAGGCTGCGGGGACTGCCACTCCAAATTCAGCACCAACTTGCTGCATTTCCGTCAACGTCTGTGGATCAATACTGACGCCCTGCACCAAATTTTCATCATAGTGCCGGTATTCCCGGTCACCTGGTATCATAATCTTAGTACCTGGTAGATGCTTCAAATGCCGAATACGGTCAAACATAGTCGTCACGTTGGCCTTCAACACCTCGGGATCGCCAAATAAGGCGGGATTAATCGTCATGAAGAACTGACTAAAGTCATGCTTACCGGTGTTCGTATCAGCCGACAGCGACCCTTGCGCTAAAATTCCCGTGAGTAACTCAATAATTAGTGAGTTGCCAAAGCCTTTGTAATTTGAATTGACTTCCTGCTGGCCACCTAGGGTCAGGACCCCACCACCAGGACGATTCTCAGAAAACGCAATTTTAGCCAAGTTATCCTCCACCGTCTGCGCATCATGCAAGACTTGACGATGCTCATCAACCGCCCAAACACCCGGAATCTGTGCACCTTTTTTGGCCAGCACTTGAATCTTCCCGCTTGAAACCACCGCAGTCGCGCCGTCAAAAACGAAAGGATGCGGGTCGGCTGGAAAAGTAAAAGCTAATGCGTTGGAACCCAAAAAAGCTTCTGTCGCATTCGTCGGCACCACCAACGGCCGCGTATTAGTCGTTGAAATACCGATCAAACCCGCTTTGCAAGCCATGCGCGAATAATAGCCCGCCGTTCCAAAGTGATTCGAATTGCGGATAACCGCTAATGAAACACCGAGTTGCTTAGTCTTTTCAATCAGTTTATTCATCGTAAACGCCGACGCAATCTGGCCCATGCTCTGGTTCGCATCGATCAATAGACTGGTAGGTGTTTCATTCAAAATCTTCGGTTGATGCGTCGGTTCCAAGGTATGATCCTTGATCATCCGCGTATACCAAGCCAGCCGCTGGATACCATGTGACGAGATTCCACGTAAATCTGCATCGACCAGGGTGTCTGCCAGCAGTGCCCCATCCTTGGCACTAAACCGTTGGGCCTTAAAAACTGCTTCTAAAAATTGTCGTTCCGTTTCCGCACTAATTCGCATCGTTATATT
Organism: Lactiplantibacillus sp. C232; assembly: GCF_023806725.1. NCBI lineage: Bacteria > Bacillati > Bacillota > Bacilli > Lactobacillales > Lactobacillaceae > Lactiplantibacillus > Lactiplantibacillus sp. C232. The sequence continues at coordinate 33,949 of NZ_JAMSKZ010000017.1, read as the reverse complement.
TTCCTCCGTTTTTGACAGCCAGCACTCGCCTAACTTGGCGAGCACCGGGATATCACACTTTATTCAGATTGCTAAACAGCTTGAACACGTTCATTATCCGATTCCTAATTAGAAAATTCAATGTTTTATGTAAATATAATTAAAAACAGATGTGTAAAACGTTAATTTTTCAATTATGCCCCACTCAGTTTCTTTCCTTAACTAACCTTTCACTATCCGCTAAGCGGCCTGTCTTTCCATGCTATATTGAAGACACTTAAACTAGAGGAGGGACCCGCGATGCACCGTTATACCTATCATTTTTATACAGGACTAATCACGGGCTTGTTAATTTGGGTCCATCCCCTCGGCGGTCTAGCTAGTCGCATACGACCGACACTACCGTACCCACCAACCACCCTTCAAAGAACAGCCACCCAAGCTGTTTTTTCACCAACCGAATTTTATCAAACCATCCGTCAGTATCCGGATCTGGTTAAACTAGCAAAATTCGACCCAATCGGTATGTTGCAAGGCACCACCATTCAGCCGGGACTACAAGCCACCCTGACTAGGGACCTCGTCACTAAACAACTCACGACGACGACAATGATGATTCCACAGGGCGTTGTTATTGCCAGTCGTTATCGTCTAACCACCGCTTATGATGCCACTGGTCGAACCCAATCTGTCCTATATGTACAGGATCGTTTCCGACATCAATTATGCAACACTGTCTTATTGCATGGTAAACCACATGTGGGTGGTCTAGCTTATGACCCTCACCACCAGCGGATTTGGTTGTGCAGTCATCGCCACGGTCATGGGGCTATCGTGAGCGTTAGTCTGGCCGCATTACGGCACTTCGACCCGACCACTTCCATTGCCGTTCACTATCAGCAACGCTGGTCACTGCCAACACTGAGCAATGCTTCACTACTGACCTATCACCATCAGGCCCTTTATGTCGGCCAGTTCAAACCTGGACAGACCACCTTGGTTGCCCGCTATCCACTGACGAGCGCCGGCACGCCATACAGAATGACCACGAGTCACGCCATTTTACCAAAGGCAGTTAGTGACTGGCACGGCAAGCTCCCACCCAATATTCAAGGAATGGCCTTCTATGACCACTACGTCTTGTTATCACAGTCATACGGCCCCAGCGCCTCACACTTACTGCTATTCAAGCGCAGCCAATTAATTCAACAGCATCAACTGACCACCGGTATCGCGATTCTTCGATTGCCTCCGCAACTCGAACAGATCAGCGTTCATCATCACCAGGCGCAACTCCTTTATGAAACCGGGGCCACCTCCTACCGCCAGCAGCAAAATCACGCCATTGATCGGCTGATTTCAATCAACTTACAGCGCCTCATTGAATAGGCAAATTAGTCGTCGAACCTCATCGCCATGACTGAAAAGTACGGTCCTAGTTACTCAGTAGTGTTACTACGTCATTATTGCAGTTAACCCCTAACTGACCTTCCGATGCGTCCAGTATTTACTGACATGCCCAGTTCAATTTCCTGATCAGCATTCACGCTGCTACCAGGATTGCGACAACCAACTAGTTGTTACCGTAAATTACTGCTGTACGTAAAAATACAGCATGTATTAATTTTCCATGGCCGCCCAAATAAGCGTACAATGTAACAGTAAGTACAATTAAGGGAGAAAGTTATGTATCAGCTATTAACAGATTCAACCGTTGATTTACCTTATCAACTACTTAAGGACAAGCATGTCGATTTTGTTTCAATGAACGTCACGATTGACGACCAGGAATACGCGGACGATTTGGGTCACCACTTTGACTTGACTGACTTTTATCATCGGATTGGTAACGGTGTGATGCCTTCTACCGCTCAGATTAATATCGGCCAGTTTATTGAATTTTTCAAGCCGTACGTTCAGGCACATACGCCAATCCTATACCTCGGCTTTTCATCAGGCTTAAGTGGGACCTTCAATAATGCGCAACAGGCCAAGACCATGCTTTTAGAAGACCAGCCAGATGCCGAGATCTACCTCGTGGATTCCCGAGCAGCCTGCTGCGGTGAAGGCCTGATGCTACTAGATGCCATTGACAAGCGCGATGCTGGTATGCCGATCGCCCAATTGGCGGATTGGCTGACTGAAAACCGCCTCTATTATCACCAATGGTTCACCGTTGATGACTTAAATTACCTTTATCACGGCGGCCGGGTCTCACGGACCTCCGCGACGGTTGGATCACTCTTACAGATCAAGCCAGTCATGGACGTCGACCCACTCGGCCACTTGCGTCCAGTACAAAAGGTGCGCTCACGGCGCCGGTCACTGACCACACTAGTTAACAACACACTAGCTGATTTACGTGATCAGACCAAGCCGCGCATTATCATTGCCACTAGCGACGCTCAGGAAGCCGCCCAAACCGTTCGTGAAAAGATTTTAGCCAAGGTTCCTGATGCTGAAATTTTGCTCGAACACATTGGGCCGACTATCACTAGCCATACCGGCCTCGGTTGCGTTGCCGTCTTCTCTTTTGGTAAAACTAAACGTCAGTAATTAAAATGGATTGAGCCGTCAATGGCCCAATCCATTTTTAAGTAACCGAGCGTTACTTGCTTAGCTTGTTTCAAGGCGGGCTAACTGCATAGTCGCTCACCCCGGAAGTCGTACTGACATGAACACGTGCTGCCAGCCAGGACGCTAACAAAGTGGTCTATTTTATATCATGAGCCCTACCATGTTTTAGTTTTGTATTATTTTTTCTGTTCAAACAACAAAAAAAGCACCCGTCCATAGACAGGTGCTTTCTCATATAGCCAGAAAATGTTGATAAAACAACGTTTTTGGATAATATTAACGTTTTGAGAATTGTGAAGCTTTCCGGGCTTTCTTCAAACCTGGCTTCTTACGTTCCTTCATACGAGCATCACGAGTTAAGAGACCCGCGCGCTTCAAAGGAGTACGGAAATCTGGGTCAACTTCGAGCAATGCCCGAGCGATCCCATGACGAGTTGCGCCGGCTTGACCATGGAAGCCACCACCATTAACGTTAACTAAAACATCATATTGATCAGTTGTTTCAGTTACTTCGAATGGTTGTAACAATTCCTTGCGAATATCTGCAAATGGAATGTAATCTTCAACAGATTTGTCATTCATAACAATTTTACCAGTACCTGGTACTAAGCGTACGCGGGCTACTGAATCTTTACGACGGCCTGTGCCGCGATATTGTACTTGAGCCAATGTAGTTTCCTCCTTAGATTAAGTTAGTGATGTCCAAAACTTCAGGCTTTTGTGCTTGTTGCGTATGTTCTGCACCAGCATAAACATGCAACTTCAAGCCCATCTTGTGGCCTAAAGAGTTGTGAGGAAGCATACCCTTAACTGAAGTTTCAATCAATTTAGTAGGTTCCTTTGCCAAGAAGTCACCGGCAGTCCGTTCCTTTAAACCACCAGCATAAGCAGTATGATGATAATAAATCTTCCGTTCTGCTTTCTTCCCAGTTAAAGCGACCTTGCTTGCATTAATAACGATAACGTTATCACCAGTATCCACGTTAGGGGTAAAGGTAGGTTTGTTCTTACCACGCAAGATTGATGCGACGACAGTTGAAAGACGACCCAAAGGTACATCGGTTGCATCAACTACATACCATTTACGATCAATTTCACCTGGTTTAGCCATATATGTTGTACGCACGTTGTGTTCCTCCATTTTCTGTGTTTGTTTGACACTCAATAAGATTTCCGGGGCTTATCGTGGGGCAAACAATACCAACGACTAGTCTACCTAATTTCGCCTCAGAAGTCAATACTTTATCAAATCAGCTTGTAATTCATTTTGTTCATAATACACTTTTTTCATATAAAGTCCAGCCGCGGGAGCCGTTCCCCGCGCTTGCTCACGGTCCTTAGCCGCTAGTAACGCTGGAATACAGTCAACTGCGCGCCGGCCCTGACCAATTTCCATCAAAACAGCCACCATGATTCGAACCTGGTTATATAAAAAACCACTACCGCAAAATTCAAACTGAATTTCGCGTTCATCCGGCAAGGCCCACGCTTTGGCTGAATAGATCTCACGAACATGGTCATGTGCTTGTGAACCGGACGCAACGAAGGTCGAGAAATCGTGCCGTCCTTCTAAGTCACCGATGGCTTGCTGAATTCTGTCAATATCCGCAGCGAACTTAAAATGCCCCGTATAGTGCCGTTTAAATGGATCTACAAATTCATTTTGATAGGCCCGATACCAGTACCGCTTACCGACCGTATCATAACGCGCGTGAAAATCATTCGGCACAATGGAAACGGCCTTTACGATTGTATCCATCGGTAACATGCTGTTCAGGCCGCGCCGAACCCCTTCTGGATTAATTTCGTACGGCAAGTCAAAATGCAACGTCTGTCCAAACGCATGTACACCAGCATCTGTTCGGCCCGCGCCGTAGATCACAATCGGTTCAACGGGATCTTTCGCCATCTTATTGACCGCCTTAGTGACGACCTGCTCGACAGTTCGCTGGTGTGGCTGGCGTTGAAAACCCGCAAAATTGGTGCCGTCATATGCTAAAACTACTTTATACCGCGTGGTCACAATATCCCTCCAGTTAAAAACGTGGGTCGCCATCAGTGCGACGCCCACGTTAATCAGTCTTCATTTATGCACGCAAGAAAATCAATGCAACGGTCAAGATCGCAAAGCATCCGGTAGCCCACGTATCACGTTGGTGCCACTTAAGAATCCGGTACTTACTGCGACCCTCGCCGCCTTGATAGCCACGTGCTTCCATTGCCGTTGCTAAATCCTCAGCCCGGTTGAATGAGCTGACAAACAGTGGAATCAGCAGCGGAACCACGGCACGCATTTGTTGAAAGATATTGCCCTCACCAAAGTCGACCCCCCGGGCCCGTTGTGCATTCATAATTTTTTCCGTTTCGTCCATCAACGTTGGCACAAAGCGTAAGGCAATCGACAACATCAGCGCCACTTCATAGACTGGAAAACGAACCGCCCGGAGCGGCATCAAAATATACTCGATGGCATCCGACAATTCCAGTGGCGGCGTTGTTAGAGTTAACAGCGTTGACATAAAAATAATCAACACGAACCGGCAAAAAATATAGACCCCGTTGATCAATCCAAGTTGGCTGATTGTAATGATGCCCCATTGAAAGTAAACGTGCCCGCCACTTGCACTAAACAACACTTGCAGGATGACGGTGAATAAAATCAACCAAATCAGCGGTTTGACGCCGTTGATGAAGAACGACCATTTCACACCGGATAGGTAAATAGCGGCCAATGTCAAGGCAAATAGCAAGGCATAGGTCGCCCAGTTATTGGCAATAAAAATAATCCCAATAAAATAAAAACTCAGTAACAGTTTCGCCCGGGGGTCCATATGGTGAACCACGGAGTCTCCCGGAATGTAGCGACCAAAGATCAATTTATTCATCATGAGCGGCCACCTCCCCCATCGCGTTCGGTGGCAACTGTTGGACGATGGCTGCTGCTAATTCGTCCTCGGTCAACGGCCACTCATCAAATTGCCAGCCTTGCTTTTGGAGTGTATGTGCAAAGGCCGTTGTTTTCGGTAAGCCCAATTGATGGGCAGTCAGCCACGCAGGATCTTTGAAGATCTCACGAGGCGTCCCCGTTTTGACGATTTGTCCACGATCCATCACGATTATATTATCCGCGTAATTGGCAACATCATCCATCTGATGGGTCACTAGTACCACGGTCAAATCACGTTCATGGCGCAAACGGGCAAACATCTCCATCATATCTAAACGGCCCTGAGGGTCCAATCCGGCAGTCGGTTCATCCAAGACTAGGACTTGCGGCTGCATCGCAAGGACCCCCGCAATGGCCACTCGCCGCATCTGTCCACCAGAGAGGTCAAACGGTGACCGCGTCAGTAACGACTCGTCTAACCCAACTAAAGCCAACATTTCAGCCGCAGTTTTCAAAGCATCCGCTTCGCTGGCCCCAAAATTCTGGGGCCCGAATGCAATGTCTTTGGCCACCGTTTCTTCAAACAACTGACTTTCTGGAAACTGAAAGACGATGCCCACGTGTTGCCGCAATCGTTTCAAATCCTTATTACTCGTCGTTGGCGTAATGACCCGTTCACCAATCGTGACCGTTCCACTAGTCGGTTTGAGTAAGGCGTTCAAATGCTGTAAAAGTGTAGACTTACCACTCCCCGTATGACCAATCAAAGCCGTATAAGAGCCGGTGGGAATGGTGACGTTAATATCAGTTAACGCCTTAGTTTCGAACGGCGTACCCGGTTGGTAAGTAAAATCTACTTGTTTGAACGTAATTGCCATAACCAGTCCGCCATTCCTTTCTCTGTTAAATACTGTGCGGGCACTTGAACACCCTGCCGCTTTAGCGCTGCTTTTAAGCGCTCAGCATATGGCATGTCCAATCCCATCTTAATTAAGGCTTCTCCATGCTGAAAAATTTCCGCTGGAGTCCCCTCTTCCTTAACCTCACCGTCATTGATCACTAAGACCCGATTAGCGCTGGCCGCTTCGTCAATATCATGCGTAATTGACAAGACCGTTAACGCTGAATTAGCCTTCATATCGCGAATCGTCGTCAATACTTCCTGACGACCACGGGGATCCAACATTGACGTCGCTTCGTCCAGAATCAAAATCTGAGGCCGCGCCGCTATCATACCAGCCAGCGCCACCCGTTGTTTTTGACCACCTGACAAACGTGCCGGTTCACGTGTCGCAAAATCCTGCATGTTGACTTGTTCTAGAGCCGCCTGTACCCGCGTTAGCATCTCAGGACGCGGCACGCCCTGGTTTTCAAGGCTAAACGCAACATCATCGGCAACGGTTGCCCCAACGAATTGGTTATCTGGGTTTTGGAAAACCATCCCAATTTTGCGCCGAATGTCCCAAACGGTTTCTTCAGATAATACTTGACCATCAACCGTAATCGTTCCGGCCGCTGGTGCTAACAGTCCGTTTAAATTCTTGGCCAAGGTCGACTTACCAGAACCGTTATGGCCGACAATGGCGACCCATTCACCCGGCATGACCGTAAATGAAATATCGTGTAACGTTAACTGATCCGTAGCTTGTTGCGGGTAACGATAATCTAAATGTTTAACGTCAATAATCGGACTCACCATTGTCCCTCATTTCCTTAAAATTCATGGTTATTATCATAACATATCTGACGGAACTTGTAGTAACTGAACTTCACGTCCAATCTTACTTTAAATCAGTGGCTGGCCCGTATTTGTAACCAGCATCGCCAAACAGCGTGAACTGCTTCTTCAAGTTATTGGAGACGTATACTTTTTTATCCTTGGTAATAAAAATGGCCCCAATACCTTGATCCGCTTTACCATTAATGTACTTCATCCCGCCTTTGAGGCCTTTGTCAAAGGTGGCCGTCGATAGTGCATCGCCATCCACCGACTTCTTCGAGATGATGGAAACGCCCATCAAATTGTTTTGATAAGGGGCCCCTGTTTGTGGGTCCATCAAATGACTGTAAACTTTACCATTCTTCTTCAAATAGCGTTCATAGATCCCAGAAGTAACGATTGACTTATTCTTAGCAGGTAGTGAGCCAATGGCCGTACCCCGTGACGCTTTTGGATCTTGGATACCGACTGTCCAGTTACCTGACTTCGTTCCTTTAGGGCTGTCACCCAGAACATAAATATTACCACCGAGGTCAATAATGGCCGTTGAAACCCCATGATTTAATAAGTACGTCTTCACTTGATCGGTCATGTAACCCTTGGCAATCCCACCAAGGTCTAGTTGCATTCCCTTTTCTTCTAGATAAACGGTCCGTTTCTTGTCATTTAATTTAACTTTTTTGTAGTCTACCAGCTTAACGTTCTTGTCAATTTCTTGTTGAGTGGGCACCTTGGCATCAGAAAATCCAATATGCCAGAGTGATGTGATCGGGCCAATGGCTAAATCAAAGGATTCGTCTGAATTCTTACTATAATAGTAAGCTGCTTTGATCATTGGGTAGATATCCTTGCTGACAGCCACTGGCTTTTTACCGGCAGCGGCGTTGATCTTATCAATTTCAGATCCTTTTTGATTGACCGTAATTTCCTTAGCTTCCGTTTTCAACAGCTTAAACGCCCCAGCTAACACGTTATCCTTACCCTTATTATAAATCCGCAACGTGACAACTGTGCCCATCATGAACTGGGTATCCTCGATCGGCGTCTTGACGACCTTAGTTGGTTTGGGTCGGCTACTAGCAGCATTTTTGCGACTCGTACTCGTCCCACACGCCGTCAATGGCACGATCATTGCAACAATTAATCCAATTCGAACCCATTTTTTTAGCTTCATTCCAATACTTCCCCTATTTTTAATTTCAATTGTCATTATACCAAAGTCTTGATTCATCCGGTGAGACTGTTTGCGCGTCATCCAAGCTTTTCTACGCTAGTCTGACATCAGCGCACCTACAGCAAACGGTACAACTCGACGGTCGGGTTTGTACTACCACAGCCATTTTGCACTTAACATTCACCGCCACTATTATTTTTTAAACCAATATCCATGTATGGATTTAGCTTGCTCAAAGTCGTGCCCAACTGAGTGACAAACTTTTGTGGTTGCTCAATTAAAAACAAAAGGCCCTCAGCATGCGCCTCAGGCCTCAAAAGAATCTAATAATTAAATTGCTTATTCAGAGAAAATCATGTTGTCAACAGTAATCGTGTTGGTGTCACCCTTTTGTGCCGCGTTTTGTAATTGTTCCGCGTACATAATAAAGGTGTTAGAGGATTCAGTGGCACCCGTGACAACGTCAACCTTAGTTGGATCACTACTCTTAACTAATGACTTGTTCAAAGCTGGTTGATAAGTCTTAGGGTTAGTCTTAGCAACCTTCTTCATTTGCTTGTTGTAAGCTGCATCGTCAACTTTGGACTTGCCATTCTTGTTCACTTGGTTATATTCAGACTTCGTAATCTTATTATCCTTGACCGTGATTGCGAAAGTAACTTTGTAACCGTGTGAGTAGTTCTTTTCGTTCAACTTGTAGGTACCATCTTTCATCTTGGCACCATTGTCAATCTTAATGGTCGACTTGTTACCCGCTTGGGCAGCTTGAACTAATTGTTGTGTGTAGTTTTGGAAGGTCTTTGATGATTCAGTCGCACCAGTCACAACATCAATGGAGCCCACGTTACCAGTAGCGGCAGAGCCCGTCAGCGTCTTGTTTAACTTAGGCATGTAAGTCTTGGGGTTAGTCCCAGCGATCTTCTTCATTTGTTTGTTATATGAAGTATCATCAACTTTGGACTTGCCGTTCTTGTTCACTTGGTCATAACTGGACTTAGTGATTTTACCGTTGTTATTAACTGTGATACTCATCTTGGTCCGATAACCATGTGAATAATTTTCTTCTTCAAGGTTATAAGTACCCGCTTTCATTTTGCTGCCAGCAGTTAATTTAGCAACCTTAGTTGTCTTAGCTGATGAACTTGAAGATGAACTCTTCTTGGATGAACTCGAGCTAGAACTTGAAGAACTGCTGCCACAACCTGCTAAAGCTAAAGCTGAAATTGCAACAACTGAAGCACCCGTAATAACTGATTTGAATTTCATGATATCCCACTCCTAACCTTTTTGTATGAAAATTCACATTAATCTTAACGTTTAAACTGGTAATAGTCAATCCCATTCCATTAAAAAAATGATATTTTAGCCTAATAATAGCGGTATTGACAACGTTTTCCGTTCAAACCTCGATGCCACTATTTTCGCGGCTTAGATAATGTGATAGTTTATGCATTCTTTCCCATAATCCATAGACAACCGCTTACATTATCGTTATAATTATTAGTGGAATTATCTTTTTACACTATTATTCAAGGGAGTTGTTACGCAATGGCAAAGAAAAATATTGTCGTTGTCGGTGCGGGGTTTGCTGGTGTTTACGCAACCAAGAAACTGTCTAAGCATTTCAAAAAAAATGCAGACGTCGAGATTACGTTGATTGACCGGCATTCATACTTCACGTATATGACTGAATTACATGAAGTTGCTACCGAACGGGTGGAACCTGAGCATATCCAATATGATTTGCAACGGTTGTTCGCACGGCGAAAAAACGTTCGTCTCGTGACCGATACCGTGACGGGCATCGACAAAAAGGCACAAACAGTTACTACCGAACACGGAAGTTATCAATATGATCAACTTTTAATTAGTTTGGGTGGGGAATCCAATGACTTTGGGACTCCCGGTGTTAAGGAACACGGCTTCGAATTGTGGTCCTTCGAACAAGCGATGGCATTGCGCGCTCACTTATCTGCAATTATTCGGCGGGGGGCGGCGGAGCTCGACCCTGCTAAGCGCAAAGCCATGTTGACCTTTACAGTCTGTGGTTCTGGTTTTACTGGTTCTGAACTGATTGGTGAATTAATCGAATATCGTGATGTTTTGGCTCGAGACAACAAGCTCGATCCAAGTGAAATCACGCTCCAATTGGTCGAAGCAGCGCCGACTATTATTAACATGCTCAACCGGACGCAAGCCGGTAAGGCCGCTAAGTACATGGAAAAACATGGTGTCAAAATCATGACGAACTCCATGATTACCGAAGTCTGTGAAGACCATGTTAACTTAAAAGGCAAGGATCCAATTCCAACCTACACGTTAATCTGGACAGCCGGTGTTCGTGCTAATAGTATCGTTAAAAAGTTCGGCATTGAAACTAACCCCCGCGGTGGTCGCTTGATGGCCAATGAATTCATGCAAGCTAAGGATTGTAACAATATCTTCTTAGCCGGTGATTCAACCAGCTACCAAGAACCTGACCAACCACGGCCAGTCCCACAAATCGTTCAAGGGGCTGAAGAAACCGCAGCTAAGGCCGTCGAAGGTATTATTAAGAACGTTGACCAGACTGACGTTACGATCAAGCCATTTAAGGGCGCTTATCAAGCATCCGTCGACTCAATTGGTTCAAAATATGCCGTTGCACAAGTTTTAGAGAAGTGGAACGTCTCTGGTTTTATTGCCGTGCTTTTAAAACACGCCATCAACTGGATGTACTACGTTCAGATTTTCTCAGGTTACTACCTATTCCAGTACTTCATGCACGAATTCTTCCGGACTCGTAATAACCGTAACGTCTTCCGCGGTTGGGTCTCACGGGCTGGTAACGTACTCTGGAGTGTGCCACTGCGGTTCTTCTATGGTGCCATGTGGTTATGGGACTGCTGGACTAAAGTTCAGGGATCTGAATCCTGGTTCACTGACAAGTTACGGTTACCATTCGAATGGATTACCGTGGCCGCAACCAGTGGTGCCTCTCAAGCAACTAAAGCCGCTGCAACCAGTGGTGCTTCTGAAGCTGCCACGTCAACCGTTAAAGCCGCTAAGGGTGTCTTCAGTCTTTCATACATGTACGGTAAAGAACCCCTGATGGTCTTTGACAAAATGCCACATTGGTTCGAATCAATTACCAAGGTCTTCATTCCGAACATGCAAATGGCCCTCTTCTTCCAGAAATTCATGACTTGTGTTGAAATCGTCATTGCATTATGTATTTTCTTCGGACTCTTTACTTGGTTTGCTAACGCAGTCACCATTGGCTTAGTTGTCGTCTTCTGCTTATCTGGCATGTTCTACTGGGTCAACATTTGGATGATCTTTGTTGCCCTCGCCTTAATGAACGGTTCCGGACGGACATTTGGGTTAGACTACTGGGTCGTTCCGTGGATGCAAAAACACCTTGGACACTGGTGGTACGGCAACGTTCGTTCTCATTACGACGGTGTTAAAACCCGCTAGATGCGTTATAATTAATTAAATCCTTTCCCGATGGTTCAAGGGTTGTTTTTCCCCCTTGAACCATTTTTTATTTCATTGAATTGGAGGGTTAACGATGCGTAAATTACGGACAATGATCCGGACATTCAAACGTTATGGGGATATGATCAAGCCGTTTGATATTATTATTATTGTTGCGCTAATTATTTTATCGTTCACCCCACTAGCGATTTTTTCATACCAGCAAAAACAACAAGCTGAACATGCGGCACTAGTGGCTAAGCGAAAGGCCACGAGCAGTGAAACCACGTATAACGCCGTGGTCTCACATAATGGGACCGTCTTGAAGCGTGTCAATATTACGAATCTGAAAACGACTAAGCACTTCACCTATCGCGATAACCATGGGCACTACAACACGATCACCTTTAAACCTAAGCGCGTTGCGATTACGAAAGCCAACTGTTCTGACCAAGTATGTGTCCGCCGAGGCTGGATTCATAAACCTGGTCAAACGATTGTTTGTTTGCCCCACAAACTCTTGGTTGAAATTAAGGCCAGCAACGGTCAAGTCAAATCTGGCGGTAATGGTTTAGTTACGGAGTAGAATATGAATAATTCATTTGAACGATCAAACAAAACTCATCGTAATATTTATATCGCGTTACTGGTTGCACAAGGCGTGATCATCGGCATCCTTGAACGGATGATTCCATTCCCGTTTGCCTTTGCCCCAGGTGCCAAGCTTGGTTTAGCCAATCTGATTACCATTGTTGCAATCTATACATTATCATTAACTGACGTGATAACCCTAACCTGGCTCCGTTTGATTTTAACGGCCCTCCTAGGTGGCACTTTATCAACCTTTCTGTATAGTTTTGGGGGCGCCTTTCTCAGCCTGTTTGCCATGCTGCTGGTCAAACAATTAGGGCCTAAACGCGTTAGTATTATTGGGATTTCAGCAACTGGCGGCGTCATGCATAATGTTGGTCAGCTATTGGTCGCGAGTCTTATTGCACAGACGTGGACGGTCATGCTCTACTTGCCAGTGCTTTCGATTATTGGACTAGCAGCGGGAAGTGCTCTCGGAATCGCCGCCAACTACTTGTTCACCCACGTCACGATCTTACGCTATCTCAAATTCAATCGAGAACACCATCCAGATCAAACAAAGGAGTAACCCTTATGCAATCAGCAACACAATTACACCCAATTTGGCGTGATTACCCGGCACTACAACCGGAGCTGCAACAAGTGATGCAGCTGATGACGGCGAACATCAATATTCAAGATGCCGACATCAATGACGCGATTTTAGAAATGATTCATGGTGGTGGTAAGCTCTTACGCCCGGCATACTGCCTCCTATTCTCACAATTTACAACAACTGATCGGCAACGGATGGTGGCCTTAGCGGCGTCATTAGAAACGCTCCATACCGCTACGCTGATCCATGATGACATTGTTGACGATGCTGCACTACGTCGGCACCATGTCACGATTCAAGAACGTTTTGGTAAAGATACTGCTGTGTATGCGGGCGACTACCTATTCGTTGTGGTATTCAAGATTCTAGCGCACTATTCAAGCAGTTTCAAAAGCATCCAGATGAACTCTGAGAACATGGAAAAGATTCTAGTGGGCGAGGTCCAACAAAAGGACCGCCACTACCACCTTGACATTACCATGGCAGAATACTTGCAACAAATTCAAGGTAAGACCGCCGAATTATTCGCACTGAGTTGTTTTCTAGGTGCTTATGAATCTGGTCAAAGTAGTCATTTCGCCCAGCGCGCTCGTAAAGCAGGTCTCGCAATTGGGATGGCCTTCCAAATTCTTGACGATATTTTAGACTATCAAGAAGTCAGTCAGGAAACGGGCAAACCCATCCTCGAAGACGTTGCTGAAGGTGTCTACACCTCGCCGTTGATCTTTGCCTTACAGACAGAAGCTAAGCACGATTTATTGCCGCTGATGCGATTACAGGGGGCAATTTCGGACACTCAGCGCCAGGAAGTACAACGACTTGTCATCAATGCCGGCGGTGTGGTGCAAGCCCAAGAACTCGCTACCAAGTACACTCAAGACGCGCTGGCAATCATGCGTAAACTTCCAGACCAGCCTGCGAAGACGGATCTGATTAGTCTAACCAAACGGCTGTTGGACCGGCATAATTAACTAGTAATCAATCGACTAAGGTATCAAACATCCTGTTTGATACCTTTTTTGTCGCCCAGACACAGCTAAACGCCCATGTGCTTCATCTTCACAGTCAGTACCTGAGACCACTATATCCACTTTCCCGATTCAACAGGTCATAATCTGCAAATAACAAACCGTTGTCATCACGAGTATTAAAAACACCTATCCATTCCAACAAAAAACCGCTGATTTAGGGAATCAATCCCTAAATCAGCGGTTGCTCGTAACTAGCACCAAAAAAAATCACTTAGAACTGCGATATGCCATCTATGTCTAACCATAAATAACTTCCGAACTAGACTTAGCTACTATTTTGCCAGTAGCCACCATCATAACGCCCGTCAATCATCAGTCCCAGTGATCCGTAAAACAATCTTAACTAGTCAACGAGTTCCAAGACAACCATTTGTGCACCGTCGCCACGACGAGGCATAGTCTTGTAAATTCGTGTGTAACCACCATTGCGGTCAGCATATTGAGGACCTAAGTCACTAAATAGCTTTTGCAATGCAGTTTGTACAGCCACGTTGTCGCCATCTTCCTTAACATCGGCAACGACGTCCCGCATGAATGCGGCAGCCTTCCGACGGGCGCTTAAATCACCCTTCTTGGCCAAAGAGATCATTTTGTCAGCAGTTGAACGAACTTCCTTAGCACGGGCTTCGGTCGTCTCGATCTTGCCGTTAACGATCAATGACGTTGTCAAATCGCGTAATAAGGCACGACGTTGTGAACTTGTACGTTGTAATTTACGGTAACTCATGAACGGATATCCTCCCTTGTATTAGTCTTCTTTGCGTAATGATAACCCAAGGTCAGCTAATTTTGCCTTAACTTCCTCGAGTGACTTGCGTCCAAGGTTGCGAACCTTCATCATATCAGCTTCAGTTTTGTTAGTTAATTCTTGGACCGTGTTGATGCCAGCACGCTTCAAGCAATTGTATGAACGGACGGAGAGATCTAACTCTTCAATCGTCATTTCTAACATCTTTTCCTTATGCGTTTCTTCCTTCTCGACCATCACATCAGTGTTTTTAGCTTCATCAGTGAGATTTACGAAGATTGAAAGGTGATCAGTCAGGATTTTGGCTGATAGACTAATGGCTTCACTTGGAGTGATTGAACCATTTGTCCAAACGTCTAAGGTTAACTTATCGAAATCATCACGTTGACCAACCCGCGTGTTTTCAACTTGGTAGTTGACACGTTCGATTGGAGAATACAATGAATCAACAGCTAAAACGCCAATTGGCATGTCATCTTCACGATGTTTGTTATCCTCAGCGGAAACATAACCACGACCAGTATTTGCGGTCATACGCATATGGAAGTGTGCCCCGTCTGCTACGGTACAAATTGGTAAGTCTGGATTCAAGACTTCTACGTCCGCATCGCCAATGATATCACCGGCAGTAACGTTAGCAGGACCCTTAACGTCGATTTCCAACGTCTTGGTTTCGTCTGATTCCAACTTAAGTGCAATCTTCTTAACATTCAAGATAATTGCTGTAACGTCTTCCGTTACGCCCTCAATCGTTGAAAATTCATGAAGAACACCATCAATTTGAATACTAGTAACAGCAGCGCCAGGTAAAGAAGAAAGAAGAATCCGACGAAGTGAATTCCCTAAAGTTGTACCATAACCGCGTTCAAGCGGTTCTACAACAAACTTACCATAGTTGTCGTTTTCATCAATTTTATGAATGTTAGGTTTTTCAAATTCAATCATTCTTATCTTTTACCCCTTTCAAAACGCGTGGTGTTTAGTAGTTGTGCGTACAAAATGAAGTTTGCCCTCAAAATGAACGTCACAGATTAAACACGACGACGCTTTGGAGGACGAGAACCATTGTGAGGCACTGGCGTAACATCGCGAATTGCGCTAACTTCCAAACCAGTAGCTTGTAAAGCACGGATAGCGGCTTCACGGCCTGAACCAGGACCCTTAACAGCGACTTCAACAGTCTTCATACCATGTTCCATTGATGCCTTAGCAGCAGCTTCTGCAGCCATTTGAGCAGCAAAAGGTGTTGACTTACGACTACCTTTGAAACCTAATGAACCAGCTGATGACCATGCAATGGCGTTCCCTTGCATATCAGTGATCATAACAAGTGTGTTGTTGAACGTTGAATGGATGTGAGCCACACCAGATTCAATGTTCTTCTTTACCCGACGACGACGGGTTGTCTTTCTAGTTGCCATAAAATTCGAAAACCTCCTTTATTATTATTTTTTACGTCCAGCGATGCTGACCTTTTTACCCTTACGAGTACGAGCATTGTTCTTCGTGTGTTGACCACGAACTGGTAAACCACGACGATGACGCATGCCACGGTATGAACCGATTTCTTGCAATAACTTGATGTTTAAGCTGACTTCACGACGTAAGTCACCTTCAGTTTTGTAGCCATCGACAACGGCACGGATTTTGTCTTCCTGGTCAGGAGTTAAATCACGTACACGAACGTCTTCTGAAACACCGGCTTCAGCAAGGATCTTCTGTGCAGAAGTGTTACCGATACCGTAGATATAAGTCAAACCAATGACAATACGCTTGTCACGTGGTAAGTCAATCCCTTCAATACGAGCCATTAATATTTCACCTCCAACTTAATTAAATTATTTACCTTGGCGTTGCTTATGCTTTGGATTAGCAGAGCAGATAATCATCACGCGGCCTTTACGACGAATAACTTTGCAGTGTTCGCACATTGGCTTTACAGATGGTCTTACTTTCATGAGTTTTTTACCTCCTATAAGGTACGTAGACCGAGCCTACTTGAAACGGTAGGTAATCCGGCCCTTAGTTAAATCATAAGGTGACATTTCAACTGTAACCTTGTCACCAGGCAGAATTCGAATGTAATGCATCCGGATCTTACCTGATACGTGTGCCAAGATTTCAGCGCCGTTTTCAAGTTCAACCTTAAACATTGCGTTCGGCAACGTTTCTTTAATGGTTCCTTGAATTTCGATGACGTCTTCCTTTGCCAAGTACTGTCCCTCCTTATTATCAGATTCCGTGCTACCACGTATTTGGTCCATTACTGAACCAGTCATTGTCTAATCATAACATTAAAAAAATATTAAATCAGTCAACGGCTAAACCTGAATAATTTTATCACAACGACCTTTGAAAAGCAAACGTCGCTGCTGAAGGAACCTGGTTTACAGGTTATCAAGAATTTTCTTGATATCTTTGTAGACATCATCAATGTCGCGATCACCGTCGACATTGTAGAGTAACTTTTCTTGACCGTAATAATCAATTAATGGCGTGTTCAACTTAATGTTCACGTCTAACCGATTCTTAACGGTTGCTGGCTTGTCATCATCACGTTGATAGAAATCATGACCGCCACACACATCACAGGTTCCTTCTACCTTAGGCTTGTTGTACAACTTATGGTAAGTTGCACCGCAAGTCCGGCAGATAAACCGACCGGAAAGTCGTTCAACAAGTACTGCGGGTTCAACATGAATGTTGATGACCCCATCAAGTGGCTTATTGAGTTCTTCACCGATTTGTTTCAAAGCATGAGCTTGATCGATGTTACGTGGGTAACCATCTAATAGGAAACCATTTTTAGTATCCGCTTCAGCTAACCGATCACGGACGATGCCGTTAGTGACTTCGTCTGGTACTAAGTTACCTGCATCAATATACTTCTTGGCTTCCAAGCCCATCTTCGTTTCGTTCTTAATGGCTGCACGGAAGATATCTCCGGTCGAGATATGTGGAATATCAAAATCTTCAAGAATCTTCTGTGCTTGAGTACCCTTACCGGCACCCGGTAATCCCATTAAAATCAGGTTCATTGTTGACATGTTTTTTCCTCCTGAATGCACAAATGTGTTGAGTCTCCCCAACACATTCGCTGATTAACGAATGAAACCGACATAGTCACGTTTCATCATCAATCCTTTAATTTGACGAATTGTTTCAAGGGCAACCCCAACAACGATTAGTAAACTCGTCCCACCTAAACCGATTGATTCATCGAGACCCCAAATATCAGAAGCTAATAATGGAATCAAGGAAATCAACCCAAGGTAGAGGGCACCGACCGTACTTAGTCGCATTAACAATTTTGAAACCCAATCTTGAGTATCCTTACCTGGCCAAACACCAGGAATATAGCTGCCTTGCTTTTGTAAGTTCTTAGAGAGCTTTTCAGGATTGACCTGAACAAACGCATAGAAGAACGTGAAGAGCACGATCAGAATGGTGTAAAGAATAGCACCAGTCGTCGACTGCATATTGAAGATATTACTCAAAACGGTATACCAGGTTTCGTCACCATGACTGGATTGGAACCCTAGCAAAATCGTTTGGGGCGTTGCAATGAAGGAACTCGCGAAAATAACAGGAATAACCCCGGCAACGTTCACCTTTAATGGTAGGTAACTACTGTCAGGTGCACCAGCTGCACGACGAGTGTATTGAATTGGAATTCGGTCATTAGCTTGTTCGACCCACGTTACAAACATAACGATGATCAGCACAAGCAAGGCTAACCCAACAACAAACAAGCCACTCTTCCACCAGTCGCTCTGTGAAACATTAACGAACTGTTCTTGATAAATTTGATAAATCGATGTTGGCATACGGGCAATGATCCCGGCGAAGATAATAATGGAAACCCCATTACCGATTCCTCGATCCGTAATCATGTCACCCATCCAAGTCGTCAACATTGCCCCACCAGTGAGGATCACCCCAATGGTCAGGTAAGTCGAAATACTTGGATTGTTAACGAGCTTGAGTTGACTCAAAGAGTTAAAACCAGCCGTAATCCCAATCGACTGAACAAAGGCCAAGACGATCGTTAACCAACGGGTCGCTTGATTAAGCTTGCGTCGACCAACTTCACCTTGTTTGCCCCATTCAACAAACTTAGGAACAATGTCCATTTGTAACAATTGAACGATGATTTGTGCAGTAATGTAAGGGGATACCCCCATAGCAAGGATGGAATAATTTGTTAAACCGCCACCACTGAATGTATTCAACATACTTATCAGCCCTGAAGATGCCACCGACTGAAGTGCCTGTGCATTAACTCCAGGAACTGTGATATAAGAGCCAAGACGAAATACAATCAAAACGCCCAACGTGAACAGAAGTTTATTCCGAATATCCTTAACTTTGAGAGCGTTCTTCATGGTAGTCAGCAAATTAGATCACCTCAGTTTTACCGCCAGCAGCTTCAATGGCTGCAACCGCCGTTGCAGAGAACTTGCTTGCCTTAACTGTTAACTTTTTGTTGAGTTTACCATTACCAAGAACTTTAACAGCAGAACTCTTCTTAACTAAGCCAGCTTCCTTTAATGATTCTGGTGTAACTTCGGCACCATCATCAAAACGGTTTAAGCCGTCAAGGTTAACAACCGCATATTCTTTACGGTTAATGTTAGTAAATCCACGTTTAGGAATCCGACGGTACAATGGCATTTGGCCACCTTCGAAACCGACACGAACTTTACCACGCGCCTTTTGACCTTTTTGGCCACGACCAGAAGTCTTACCTTGGCCACTTGAGTCACCACGACCAATTCGACGACGTGAAAAACGTGAACCTTCACTAGGTGTTAATTCATGTAACTTCATTTAGTAGGCACCTCCTCTTTGAAAATTTGAATTACTTGATGATTTCGACATCGACTAAGTGTGCGATGTGGAAAATTTGACCGCGAGTTGCTGCGTCATCAGGTTTAACAACGGAACTATTAATCCGACCCAAACCTAATTCCTTAACGATTTTACGTTGCTTAGGAAGACGGTGAGCAGCACTGCGTACTAAAGTGATCTTTAATTGAGCCATGTTGTTTGTCCTCCCTATTCAGCTAAATGTTCGGCTGAAACGCCACGTAAAGCAGCGACTTGTTCAGCAGTCTTTAAGCTCTTTAAGCCTTCGAACGTTGCACGAACAACGTTAACGGGGGTGTTTGAGCCTAATCGTTTACTAGTAACATCATCCACACCGGCTAATTCCATGACGGCACGAACGGCGCCACCAGCGGCAACACCAGAACCTTCAACGGCTGGCTTAAGCATGATGCGGCCACCACCGTAAACACCAAGTGCTTCATGAGGAATGGTGGTACCAACCATTGGTACAGTGATCAAGTTCTTTTTAGCAGCTTCGGAAGCTTTCCGAATTGCTTCTGGAACTTCTTGAGCCTTACCAGTACCGAAACCAACGTGTCCCTTGTGGTCCCCAACGATTACTAATGCAGCAAAACGTAGGCGACGACCACCTTTAACAACTTTGGTAATCCGGTTAATGGCAACAACATTATCGTCAAGATCTAATTTTGATGGATCAATGAAAGTCATATGGTATTATTCCTCCTTTGTTAGAATTTAAGTCCGTTTTCACGAGCGGCTTCAGCCAAAGCTTGAACCCGACCATGATATAAGTAACCGCCACGATCGAAAACGACGTCAACGATTTTCTTTTCAGCAGCGCGCTTAGCAACAACTTCACCGACAGATGCAGCCTTTTCAGTCTTGTTGTTACCTTTAACTTCGCTATCTAAAGTTGAGGCACTTGCGAGCGTTACACCCTCTACATCATCAATAACTTGAGCGTAGATGTTTTTGTTTGAACGATAAACATTTAAGCGTGGGCGCTCAGCAGTCCCAGAAATCTTACCGCGAACACGTGCGTGACGACGTTGACGTGTTTTGTTTTTATCTGGTTTGGAAATCACAATAGTCACCTCTATATATTAGTATGGACAGCTTTACGCTGCATTATTTACCAGTCTTACCTTCCTTACGACGAACATATTCATCGACGTAACGAATCCCTTTACCTTTGTAAGGTTCAGGTGAACGAACGGCCCGAACTTCGGCAGCAAAGTCACCAACAGCTTGCTTACCAATACCAGAAATATTGATATGCGTGTTATCAGGAACTTCAACAGTCAAGTTTTCAGGCGTTGCGAATTCAACAGGGTGTGAGTAACCAACGCTTAATACTAACTTCTTGCCTTGCAATTGGGCACGGTAACCAACACCGACCAATTGAAGGTTCTTAGTAAAGCCTTTAGTAACCCCTTCAACCATGTTGTTAACATTTGCACGGGTAGTACCGTGTAATGCCTTCATCTTGTAGTCATCAGATGGACGAGTGAATTTAACTTCGTTGCCTTCAACCGTCATCGTAATATCACTGGCGATGTTCCGCGTTAAAGTACCCTTAGGACCCTTAACCGTAACGACTTCACCAGCTTGTGATACTTCTACCCCAGCAGGTAGTTCAATTACTTTATAACCAATACGACTCACTTACTTGCACCTCCCGTCTTAATTAATGATTACCAAACGTAAGCTAATACTTCGCCGCCAAGCTTCTTGGCGCGAGCTTCTTTATCAGTAATGACACCTTCTGAAGTTGAGATGATAGCAATCCCTAAACCGTTTAAAACCTTAGGAACAGCATCAGCCTTGACGTATGAACGTAAACCTGGCTTTGAAATACGCTTCAAACCACTGATTACACGTTCGTTGTCCTTACCATACTTCAAGAAGACGCGGATGATGCCCTGTTTGTCATCATCGATGTATTCAACGTCGCGAACAAAACCTTCATTCTTTAAAATTTCAGCAATGTTGCGTTTGATTTTTGATGCAGGAACTTCTAGTGAATCGTGGCGTACCATGTTAGCGTTACGGATACGAGTCAAGAAATCTGCGATTGGATCAGTCATCATGAAAGTTTAACCTCCTTTAACTTGGGTTTGTTTTTACCAGCTGGCCTTTTTCATACCAGGGATTTGACCTTTGTGGGCCAGGTCGCGTAAGCAGATACGGCACAAGTGGAATTTACGGTAAACTGAATGTGGACGACCACAACGTTCACAACGGGTGTAGTTTTGTACGTTAAACTTAGCACCGCGCTTTTGTTTAGCAATTTGTGATTTTTTAGCCAACTTCGATTAACCCCCTTCGGTTATTTAGCAAATGGCATGCCAAATTGAGTTAACAACTCACGTGATTCTTCATCACTATCAGCTGTCGTAACGATTACAATGTCTAAACCGCGAACACGGTTAACATTATCATAGTTGATTTCTGGGAAGATCAATTGTTCACGGACACCCAATGTGTAGTTACCGCGACCATCAAATGAACGAGTACTTACACCATGGAAGTCACGAACACGTGGTAATGAAACATTGATCAACTTGTCCAAGAAGTCATACATACGTTCGCCACGTAAGTCAACCTTGGCACCAATTGCCATACCTTCACGAAGACGGAAACCAGCGATAGATTTCTTTGCCCGGGTAACCAATGGTTTTTGACCGGAGATCAAAGTTAATTCTTCAACTGCTTCGTCTAAGTTTTTAGCGTTGGTAACTGCATCACCAACACCCATGTTCAAAACGATCTTAGCCAGCTTAGGCACTTGCATTACTGAAGTGTAATTGAACTTGTCAACTAATGCTGGAACGATTTCTTTTTCATATTGAGCTTTTAAACGGTTTTCCATGAAACTTGCTTCCTCCTTTCAGTCAGTCTTAGTTTTCTAAGTCTTTACCAGACTTTTTAGCGTAACGGACACGCTTGCCATCTTCACGACGAACACCTAAACGTGTAGGTTCGTTGGTTGATGGGTCAAGGTACATAACGTTAGAAGCATCGATTGGTGCTTCGATGTCCACGATACCGCCTTGTGGGTTAACGTTCGTTGGTTTTTGGTGTTTCTTGATCTTGTTAACACCTTCAACAACGATCCGGTTCTTGGCAGAGATAACCTTTTTAACAGTACCTTCTTGACCACGATCCTTACCGCTGATTACTCGAACTTTATCACCAGTTTTAATCAACATTAGGTTGCGCACCTCCTTATTTACGGTGTGTGACTAGAGTACTTCTGGCGCTAATGAAACAATACGCATGAAGTCCTTATCACGTAATTCACGAGCGACAGGTCCAAAGATACGAGTACCTTGTGGAGTCTTGTCATCACGAATAATAACTGCAGCATTTTCATCAAACTTGATGTATGAACCGTCAGCACGGTGAACACCAGACTTAGTCCGGACGATCACAGCTTTAACGACATCATGAGCTTTGACAACACCACCGGGTGTTGCTTGTTTAACCGTAGCAACAATGACATCACCAATGTTAGCAGTTTTACGACCAGAGCCACCTAATACCTTAATAGTAAGGATTTCACGGGCACCGGAGTTGTCAGCAACTTTTAAACGACTTTCTTGTTGGATCACAGTAAGTGTCCTCCCTTCATGTAATTTTATTCAGCTAATAATCTAGATAATAACAGCTTTTTGAACAACTTCAATTAAGCGGAAACGCTTAGTAGCTGATAGAGGACGAGTTTCCATGATCTTGACGATATCGCCAGTTTTGGCTTCATTCTTTTCATCATGAGCCTTGAATTTCTTTGAATAACGAACACGTTTGCCGTATACCGGATGGTTCTTGTAAGTTTCGACAATAACAACAATGGTTTTGTCCATCTTGTCAGAAACAACGCGTCCTTGGATAACCTTACGGCTATTACGAGTATCTTCACTCATTCGTGATTGCCTCCTTTATACTCTACTTGTTTAACTCTTGTTCACGCAACGCAGTTTTAATACGCGCAATGTTCTTACGAACTTGTTTTAAACGAGCGGTGTTTTCAAGCTGACCAGTGGCCAATTGAAAACGCAAGTTGAAAAGTTCGTCTTTGTAAGACTTTTCTTTTTCGAGCATTTCAGTAGTGGACAATGCTTTAATTTCCTTAGCCTTCATCTGATTCGCCACCTACTTCCTCACGCTTAACAATCTTAGTTTTAACAGGTAATTTAGTTCCAGCCAAGCGTAAAGCTTCGCGTGCAACTTCTTCTGGAACACCAGCAACTTCAAACATAATCTTGTTACGTTTAACTGGTGCTACCCAACCTGCAGGAGTACCTTTCCCATTACCCATCCGGACACCGACACCTTTTTCAGTGTAGGACTTGTGAGGGAAAATCTTAATCCATACCTTACCGCCACGCTTCATGTAACGGTTCATAGCAACACGGGCAGCTTCAATCTGCCGGTTGCTGATCCAGTGTGATTCGAGGGTTTGTAAACCGTAATCACCAAAAGCAACTGTTTTACCGCCTTTAGCTTCACCGCGCATTTTACCACGATGAACACGACGATACTTAACCCGTTTAGGTACCAGCATGTTTAGTTTCCTCCTTTAGCAGATTTCTTTTCTGGCAAGATTTCGCCACGGTAGATCCAGGTCTTAACACCTAATTTACCGTAAGTCGTCCGTGCTTCGACCCATGAATAGTCGATGTCAGCACGAAGCGTATGCAATGGAACCGTACCATCTGAGTATGCTTCAACACGAGACATGTCGGCACCGTTTAAACGGCCAGCAACTTGTGTCTTAATACCCTTAGCACCGGAACGCATTGTACGTTGCATAGCACCACGCATCGCACGACGGAAAGCAACCCGGCCTTCCAATTGACGCGCAATACTTTCACCAACTAATTTAGCATCTAAATCAGGCTTCTTGATTTCGATGATGTTGATGTGTACTCGCTTACCAGTTAAATTGTTTAATTCTTTACGAAGAGCTTCAACTTCAGAACCACCCTTACCAATAACCATCCCTGGTTTTGCGGTATGGATTGAAATGTTTACGCGGTTTGCAGCGCGTTCGATTTCAACGGTGGAGACGGAAGCGTCGGCAAGTCGTTGTTCGATATACTTACGGATGCGTAAATCTTCGTTCAAGTAGGCAGCAAAATCTTTTTCAGCGTACCATTTTGCTTCCCAGTCGCGAATGATTCCTACACGTAATCCGGTTGGATTTACTTTTTGACCCACGCGTTATCCCTCCTATTTTTCAGTAACTGTGATCGTAATGTGGCTAGTCCGCTTGTTGATTGGTGAAGCAGAACCCTTTGCCCGTGGACGGAACCGTTTTAAGGTTGGTCCTTCGTTAACAAAAGCTTCGCTTACGACCAAATCTTCGCGATCTAAGTCAAAGTTATTTTCAGCGTTAGCAACAGCAGAAAGTAAAACTTTTTCTACTACTGGAGAAGCACCCCGTGGAGTGAACTTCAAGATTGCTAAGGCTTCGGCAACACTTTTACCTCTGATAAGATCGACAACTAGGCGGACCTTACGAGCGGCAATACGAACAGTTTTTGCAGTTGCACGTGCAGATGTTACTTGTTCAGCCATTCTTTATATCCTCCTAACTATTACTTCGTTTTCTTATCGTCAGTTCCATGACCATGGAACGTCCGTGTTGGTACAAATTCACCTAACTTATGACCGACCATGTCGTCTTGGATGTAAACTGGGACATGCTTGCGACCATCATAAACAGCGATTGTGTACCCGATGAAACTTGGGAAAATTGTTGAACGACGTGACCACGTCTTGATGACAGATTTCTTGTCAGAATCAGATTGTGCATCGATTTTCTTTAATAAATGCGCATCTGCGAAAGGTCCCTTCTTTAAACTACGACCCATCGTGTGACCTCCTCTCGATAACTACAGTAAATTCAAATTTTATTAGTGTTTGCCTGGACGGCGACCACGAACGATAAGCTTGTTTGAACGAGCCTTCTTGTTCCGAGTCTTCTTACCAAGCGTCTTCTTACCCCATGGAGACATTGGAGATGGATGACCGATTGGTGCTTTACCTTCACCACCACCATGAGGGTGATCGTTAGGGTTCATTACAGAACCACGAACAGTTGGGCGCTTACCTTGCCAACGTGTACGACCGGCTTTACCTGAGTTGATTAATTCGTGTTGTTCATTACCAACAGTACCAATAGTAGCACGGCTAGTTAATAATACTAAACGAACTTCACCAGAAGACAAACGAACAATTGCGTACTTGCCTTCCTTACCCAGTAATTGTGCTGAAGTACCAGCAGAGCGAGCTAATTGGCCACCCTTACCTGGCTTCAATTCAATGTTGTGAATAACAGTACCAACAGGGATGTTAGTTAATGGTAATGCGTTACCAACCTTGATGTCGGCTTCGGCACCTGATTGAACTTGCATACCAACTTCCAAACCTTTTGGTGCTAAGATATATGATTTCACACCGTCAGCGTAAACTAATAATGCAATGTTAGCTGTCCGGTTAGGATCATATTCGATTGCCTTAACGGTTGCTGGAACTTCATCCTTAATCCGCTTAAAGTCAACCAAACGGTATTGTTGCTTATGACCGCCGCCACGATGACGAACAGTAATGTGACCATAACTGTTACGACCGGCAGTGTGACTTTGTGAGTCTAATAATGACTTTTCAGGCTTCGTCTTAGTGATTTCAGAGAAATCTGAAGCAGTCATATTACGACGGCCGTTAGTGGTTGGTTTATACTTCTTAATACCCACTAGAGTTACCTCCTAAATTAGATTTATTGTTGATCGTCGTTGAACAACTTGATTTCGTTAGAATCAGAACTTAAGGTAACAATAGCCTTACGACGCTTCTTAGTGTAGCCGGCGTAACGACCTTGGCGCTTAAGTTTTCCTTTAACGTTCATAACGTTCACTTTAACGACTTTAACATCGAAGATTTCTTCGATTGCTTTTTTAACTTGGGTTTTCGTTGCCTGTACGTTGACATCAAATGTGTAGCGCTTGTCGTCCAAGTCAGCCATTGATGATTCAGTAACTACAGGACGTAAAATTACATCGCGTGCTTCCATTATGCGAGCGCCTCCTCTAATTGATCGAGGGCTTTTTGGGTAACGACTAATTTGTCACTATTAGCGACATCTAAGACGTTAACACCTTTGGCTTTAAGGATCTTAACATTTGGTAAGTTACGACCTGCCAAAGCAGCCTTTTCATTGTCCTCTTCAACCAAAACAAGAGTCTTGGTATCGACGTTGAGGTTGTTTAATACATTTACAAAATCCTTAGTCTTTGGTGCGTCGAAAGCTAAGCTATCAACTGCAACTAAGCTGTTGTCTAAGACCTTTTGTGAAAGGACAGACTTCAAAGCTAAGCGCATAACCTTCTTAGGTAATTTGTAACTGTATGAACGAGGGGTTGGTCCGAAGACAATCCCACCTTTACGCCATTGTGGTGAACGGATAGAACCTTGACGCGCACGACCAGTACCCTTTTGACGCCATGGTTTACGACCACCACCGCGACGAGCACTACGGTTCTTAACTGCGTGAGTTCCTTGACGCATTGATGCACGTTGCATCAAGATGGCATCAAAAACCACGTTTTCGTTTGGTTCAACACCAAACACAGCGTCGTTCAAAGTAACGTCACCATTTTGCGTACCGTCTTGTTTAAATAATGCTACGCTAGTCATGTATTATGTCCTCCTT
Source organism: Lactiplantibacillus sp. C232 (assembly GCF_023806725.1). Taxonomy (NCBI): domain Bacteria; kingdom Bacillati; phylum Bacillota; class Bacilli; order Lactobacillales; family Lactobacillaceae; genus Lactiplantibacillus; species Lactiplantibacillus sp. C232. Next base: position 6,620 of record NZ_JAMSKZ010000017.1, on the reverse strand, counting down.
CCTTATTTACTCTTAACAGATGTTTTAACTGTTACAAATGACTTGTTGGCGCCAGGGACATTCCCTTTAATTAATAAAACGTTGTTTTCAACGTCGGCACGAACGATTTGTAAGTTTTGCATCGTACGTTGGTGATTACCCATCCGGCCTGGTAATTTCTTACCTTTGAATACCCGGTTGATGATGGCACCCATTGAACCAGGACGACGATGGTAACGAGAACCGTGAGCCATTGGTCCACGACTTTGGCCGTCCTTATGGATATTACCTTGGTAACCATGACCTTTAGTGATACCCGTAACGTCAACGGCGTCGCCAGCTGCGAAAATATCCGCTTTGACTTCGTCACCTACTGTGTAATCTCCAAGCTCAACATTACGAATTTCACGAATGAAGCGCTTAGGAGTCGTTTTTGCTTTTGCTGCATGACCTTGAGCAGGTTTGTTCGTCAAGACTTCGCGTTTGTCGTCAACACCTAATTGGATTGCTTCGTAACCGTCATTTTCAACGGTCTTAACTTGCAACACAACGTTAGGTTGAACTTCAACAACTGTAACGGGAACTAATTCGCCGCTTTCAGTGAAGACTTGCGTCATTCCTACCTTTTTCCCTAAGATTCCTTTAGTGGTCATGAGTACACCTCCAATTAATTGATTTTAGTTTAGTAAATTAAAGCTTGATTTCAATATCTACACCGCTAGGCAAGTCTAACTTCATTAATGAGTCGACCGTCTTAGGCGTTGGGTTAACGATATCGATTAACCGCTTGTGAGTCCGCATTTCGAATTGTTCACGTGAGTCCTTAAACTTATGTGGTGAACGTAGAACGGTATAAATAGTCCGTTCAGTAGGCAATGGAATAGGACCTGAAATAGTAGCACCAGTTCTCTTTGCCGTTTCGACAATCTTGTCAGCTGACTGATCAAGAATGCGGTGTTCGTATGCCTTTAAGCGAATACGAATTTTTTGCTTTGCCATTGTTGTGACCTCCTTCGTCTATTTTGAAAATAAGACTAGCTCCGTGAAAATTACCGCCACGTCCCATGACAATGTGGCCGGGCGTGTCGCAACCTTTCACATCAAAGCTAACTACGACTACTTGATGATGGGGATATAGTCATCCCCTTCTAAATACCAAGCACAATCTATAATAAATGAAAAGCTCTGTAATAGCAAGTGTTTTCGCACTTTTTTTATAACCATCGTTGTAAACCGTGTTACCTTTTTGAACCAGCTCAATTAATGTAACACAAATTCCATCCAATTAATAGCGTTTGCGCCTAATTTCTTTTTGGTGAGCGCTTTACATTTCTCACTGTCGACCGGCCACGATCATGTGGACACCTACTAGATTGCATTAACATTTTCTCAGGAACAAGACCCGCGTTCAGCGTCATGCATTTTTGTCTGGAGTCATTTAATCGGACTTCAACACGCTTAATTCAACTGCTCCTACATCTGACGGCGCCGTCACACTGACCCACGTTCTTGTTCGTCTACCTTCTATTATATTGTCATCTGCTTACCACCGACCGTCAGCACCTTGGCCGTGGTCACCGACAACCGTCAACTCATGTGGTTATCTCCGGTACAAAAAATGTGATGTTGTCCGCGTTCTCCTTATTATGCTATGAGTCTCGCACCCTTTAATATTATGGCTGCCAGTTTTATGGTCGCAGCGGCTAGTAACTTAACTAGTGCGACCCTTGTTGCGCGATTGTACCCTTGCGCGATGACATAGGCCTGAGCAGCACTGTGCTCGTCACAGCCGTACCCAATGCCAGTGACGGCCAAACTATCCCAAGCCGCTTCAATTGATGTGCCACGTTGTCTTACGACGAGCAGTAATCACATTTAGTTCGACCAGAAATTTATGTAAAAAAAGAACGTCCAGCCGAAGCTGAACGTCCTTCTTATTATCAATCAAGCTTATTTGGCAGGAGTGCCGCCATTCTTCTTGATGATATCTTCTTGAACTGACTTTGGTACCTTTTCGTAATGATCAAAGGTCATTGTGAAAGTCCCACGACCTTGAGTAGCTGAACGTAATGTGGTTGCATAACCAAACATTTCAGCCAAAGGAACGTATGCATGAACTTCTTGGGCATTCCCACGTTCTTCCATACCTTCGATGTTACCACGACGAGCAGTAACGTGACCCATAACATCACCTAAGTAATCTTCTGGGGCAACGATATCAACCTTCATGATAGGTTCAAGGATAACAGGGCCAGCAGTCTTAACGGCATTCCGCAATGCTAATGATGCGGCAATCTTGAAGGCTGCTTCACTAGAATCGACATCATGGTAAGAACCATCATAGAGCTTAGCCTTAACGTCAACCAAAGGATAACCAGCTAACACACCGTTAGCCATAGCTTCCTTCAAACCTTGTTCAACTGAAGGAATGTATTCACGAGGAACAACCCCACCGACGATGGCATCTTCGAATTCGAAGCCTTTACCTTCTTCGTTAGGTGTAAATTCAACCCAAACATCCCCATATTGACCTTTACCACCAGATTGGTGAACAAACTTACCTTGAACTTGAGTGCTCTTAGTAAAGGTTTCACGGTATGAAACTTGAGGCGCACCAACAGTGGCTTCAACATTAAATTCACGCCGCATCCGGTCAACGATGATATCCAAATGCAATTCACCCATCCCGGCGATCAAAGTTTCACCAGTTTCAGGGTTAGTTTCAGCCTTGAAAGTAGGATCTTCTTCAGAAAGCTTTTGTAAGGCAACGTTCATCTTATCTTGGTCAGCCTTAGTCTTAGGTTCAACGGCAACCTGGATAACTGGGTCAGGGAATTCCATTGATTCCAAGTGATATGGATGGTCAATCGAAGTCAATGAGTCACCAGTAGTCGTGTTCTTCAAACCAATTGCAGCAGCGATATCACCAGAGAAAACTTCTGGGATTTCTTTCCGTTGGTTAGAATGCATTTGAAGTAAACGACCAACCCGTTCACGTTTGTCCTTAGTGGCGTTCAAGACATATGAACCAGATTCCAAAGTACCTTGGTATACCCGGATGAAAGTCAAACGACCAACGAATGGGTCAGTAGCAACCTTAAATGCTAAGGCAGCGAATGGCTTATCATCACCGGCAATCAAGTCAACTTCTTCTTCAGTTTCAGGATCAGTAGCCTTGTATGGCTTAACATCAAGTGGTGATGGTAAGTAGTCCACAACGGCATCCATTAACATTTGAACACCCTTGTTCTTGAAGGCTGAACCAGCTAATACTGGGAAGAATTCAAGTGCTAACGTTCCTTTACGGATAGCAGCCTTAATTTCTTCTTTGCTGATTTCTTCACCGCCAAGGTACTTTTCCATGATGCCGTCATCGATGTCAGCTAAGGCTTCAATTAAGTCATCACGTGCAGCTTGGGCTTCTTCTTTGTATTCATCAGGAACGTCAACCGTATCCCATTCAGTACCAAGTTGATCTTCATCATAAAGGTCAGCCTTCATTTCGATTAAGTCAATGACCCCTTCGAAATTATCTTCGGCACCAATTGGTAATTGGATGGCGTGGGCGTTAGCTTGTAAACGATCATGGATCGTGCTTACAGAGTACTTGAAGTCCGCACCAATCTTGTCCATCTTGTTAACGAAAACGATCCGGGGAACGTTATACGTTGATGCTTGACGCCAAACTGTTTCAGTTTGAGGTTCAACACCTGATTGGGCATCCAATACGGCGATCGCACCATCTAAAACCCGAAGTGAACGTTCAACTTCAACAGTGAAGTCAACGTGCCCTGGGGTATCGATGATGTTAATCCGGTGGTTCTTCCACTGTGCAGTCGTGGCAGCAGAGGTAATGGTGATCCCACGTTCTTGTTCTTGGGCCATCCAGTCCATTTGTGAAGCACCATCATGGGTTTCACCAATTTTGTGAATTTTACCAGTGTAGTACAAGATCCGTTCAGTAGTCGTGGTCTTACCAGCATCGATATGGGCCATAATACCAATATTACGGGTCTTATCGAGTGAGAATTCTCGTGTATTAGCCATTAGAAAATGTGTTACTCCTCTCAATATAAATGGAATTAACAGTATAAAGTTTATTTCAAAAAATGACTACTATATGCGCGCATATAATAGTCACCTTTTTGTGATTAGTTAAAGGCGACCTTTAACCATCTCACGGAAATATTACCAACGATAATGGGCGAAGGCACGGTTGGCTTCAGCCATCCGGTGAGTATCTTCACGCTTCTTAACTGAAGCACCAGTATTGTTAGCAGCATCCATGATTTCACGAGCTAACCGGTCGGACATAGTGTGTTCGCCACGTGAGCGAGCATATTGAACGATCCAACGAAGGCCAAGAGTCGTCTTACGATCTGGGCGAACTTCGATTGGAACTTGGTAGTTAGAACCACCAACACGGCGGGCCTTAACTTCAAGTACTGGCATAACGTTCTTCATAGCTTCTTCGAAGACTTCCAAAGGATCGTTACCAGTTTGTTCTTTGATTTGATCAAAAGCATCATACAAAATAGTTGATGCGGTACCGCGCTTACCATCTAACATTAAGTGGTTAATTAAACGCGTTACTAATTTAGAGTTATACATTGGATCTGCTAAAACTTCGCGTTTTGCAGGTGCACCTTTTCTTGGCATTTAACTTACCTCCTTATTATTTCTTTGGCTTCTTGGTACCATACTTGGAACGGCTTTGGCGACGATCTTCGACACCAGCAGTATCCAAAGCACCACGGATAACATGGTAACGAACACCAGGTAAATCCTTAACACGACCACCACGAATTAAGACAACGCTATGTTCTTGGAGGTTATGACCAATACCAGGAATGTAAGCTGTAACTTCGATTAAGTTAGATAAACGTACACGGGCATACTTCCGTAAAGCCGAGTTAGGCTTCTTAGGAGTCATGGTACCGACACGAGTAGCAACCCCACGCTTTTGTGGCGCTGGGTTATTAGTTGCAACCTTCTTGTAACTGTTATACCCAAAGTTTAACGCTGGGGCATTTGATTTTGATACTTTAGACTTACGGCCTTTGCGAATTAATTGATTAATTGTTGGCATGTTCTAAAGTGTCCTCCTTCCAAATATCTGTTTTTTAAGTCCACACATCCAGGTGGTTCTTTTTTGAGTAAAAAAGAATGCCTGGAGCATGGTAATTGTGCGCTTAGCCGACCAGTCAGCATGTCTGTATTCCTGATACAGGAATCTGTCTGCAAAAAGCACCTTTACTAGACTATCATGACATGCCGAAGTTGTCAATAAATGTCCTGAAAAAATAGTGGTGCTTTACATTGCGTAACTAGTGATGAAAGGTGGTCCTTCCATGTTAACCAGCAGTCTTTTTATTATTGGCCTCTGTCTGGGCTCATTCGTGACCTGTATGGCGGAACGCATCAGCAACGGACACATACTCATTAGCACTCAACGATCACGGTGTCCACACTGCCGGCATCAATTACGGTTCTGGCAACTGATACCATTACTCGGCATTCTGCTTCAACGGGGGCGATGCTATGATTGTCGCACTCCTATCAGCCTCCGTTCCAGTCTGATTGAATTACTTTGTGGTAGTCTACTAGCTTCTAGCAGTACGTCATTGTCATTGACGCTGCCACTTCTGATTGGTTACTTGGTATTGATTTTCAATAGTCTTACTGATTATCTCACTTTTGAAGTCTACCCGCTGACATTACTTCTTCCAGCCGGACTGGGCTTATGGCAACAACGGCCACCCCTGACGATCAGTCTCTACCTCGTACTTGCCTTACTAGTCGGACTATACTTGCTGGCCCAGCTAACTGCCACCTTTGGTCTCGGCGATGTTGACGTTCTACTCATGCTCGTCTTCATCATTCCAGCCGACACACTGTTGACCTGTCTCGCCATTGCGGCCGTTGCCGCATTAGTTGGTTTTATCATCAGTGCCCCACGCCATCGCTTACCATTCGTGCCCTTCATCAGTTGGAGCTTCATCATGGTCACCCAACTCACGGGTCTCGCATAGCGAGCTATAATTGCAATGTTCTAGTACGTCCGATTATTGCTTGTTAGTCAGTACGCGTCCTGTTCGGATGAACGACCACTCAACTGGTACAAGTTGTCGTCGAATTGTTTACTACTTGGAACTTTAAACAAGCGTTAATATCGTATCAGTTGTTCTGACCCTCAGTAGTAATATGGTGATTTAGAAATCGGGGACAGCTCACAATTCTATTATTACCCTGAAAGTTCCCCGATAAGATTCCGGTCTCAAAAAAGTAACGACTAATCCGTCAAAAGTTGCGTACGCACGTGCCCACCATTCGAACACCATCCCGAGCGGAAGACGTTTCTTAGCACTACAAGAGTGTGCGGTTTAGACGGGCTGAGACTGAGGATTAGTGTAGCTAACCGAAAGTCTCATTCTGACCTGAACACGTTTCACCAATATAGTATTAAGGTACGGCAGTCCAGCAATTAGCAGAAATGCCTGGAGCGCGGTGCAGGACACACTAACTGGGTCTATGATATTTAGTGTTGATGGATAAAATCCATCAACACTATTTTTATGTACAACAAAAGGACATATCGTCCTGTGCTACAATCAAGTCGACCAAAACCAATTGAAAGCGAG
>NZ_JAMSKZ010000016.1:0-76035 GCF_023806725.1 Lactiplantibacillus sp. C232 | reverse complement strand
ACTAAAATATTTAATTGCTGCTGGTGTTCCCTCATAAGCAAGTATTTGCTCAGCAAACAAAGCATCCTTTTGATTCCATTTAAAAGCTGTTGAGATATCATCTATCATGCGCTCACCCCCGTTTGCAATCCTTGCCTAGCTTGCTCTAGATCAATAAAATACTCGGCTGGTTTACCCCAACATTGGTTCAAATCAAAATTTAAGCCATCCCGCTGATATTCAATAATTAAAACCTCGAGTGCAAATAGCTTGTACTCATGAGCGCACACCTCATCTTGCGCACTACCGCCGGTCTTTAAATGCCGCTTCATACGCTGCTTAGTCCAGTGCAATGCGGCCGGTTCATAGGCATGGTTAGCGGCTAACTTGACTAATTGATTACCCCAATTCATTTAGCTTCCTCCTGACTGTTCATGAACGCTAGGAACGCCTCGTCGCTCATATCGTCCTGCTCGTTATCGCTTGAGCTTGGCTTAGAATCCGCCTGAGAAGCGCCGTTTTGCATCCACTTTGGCGTAACTTCTTTACGGCGTGGCTTTGAATAGCCACTAGGTTTTCTTTCGCTCTTCATGCGGTCGTCATGATTAGCAGCGGCCTTTTTAGCCTGCTCTAACGTCGTAATATTTCGTTTCTTCCAGCCCGCAACAATTGCACGAACGTATTTCAAAGCTCCTCGCGACTGCACATCGTGTTCACCAGCAATTTGAATGGCGTAAGCCACCAATTCAGGTTTAAGCACCGCAAGCCATTCATCAATTTCAGGACGAGCAACCCCGTTCGGGAATCCCCACAGGTTGGTCCAGTCGTTAATGACCTGCTCACGTGTGACACCCGCGTCATCATCATAAGAGTCAGTATCAGTCAAGTCAGGGTCAGTACTAGTAAGTTCTTTATGTTCTACTGGTTGACCTCCACCTTGCCCAACCGGTTGACCTACTTCATCTAAACCAGTTGACCTACTTTTATGACTTGTAGTTGGGTTACTAGTTGGGTAACCAGCTGACCTACTATATAAATTAATAATGCGATATTCAGGTGGTTTCACATTTTTCTTGCCTCTAACGTATTTAATTAGTCCTAGTTGTACTAATGAGTTGCGTGCTTTATCGAGGCCGGGTTCGGATAGTCCTGTAAGACTGAGTAATGCCGAATTTTTCATGCGAAACTGAACGTCCAACTTGCCTTCGTCGTTCGCATAGTCTAGTAACTCGCGATACAGATTATTTTGGCCGTTAGAGACACTCGCTTCATACATTTTAAAATTACGGTAGGCTCGTCGTTGTTTGAAGTAATCCAAATTCGTCCCTCCTTTACTAATGGGCCTCTCACCCGCTCGGTGTATTCAGTCACTGCTGCATTCAAGCCAATTCTGTTTAGTCAATCTATGAGTAAGTCGTCTGCACTAACGACGCTCTCTAACTTTTTGTTACTACGACAATAAGCACAATGTCCGCATTGGATAGGATCTGCTTCGCCTTTAATGACATTTTGAATATGCTGTTGAGATTCCAATACCTGGTTCATAGCATTAGTAAGTCGGTACTCCGGTAAATCAATAGCCTGCTTGTCTGGTGGATCCTGTTTGCTTACTGCCACGATGTACGGTTTACACGTCACACCAAATTGCTGCTTAATCAACTCTTGATAGACTGCCATCTGAAGTGGGTAGTTATACGCATATACAAACGGTTCTTTCTCACGAGTTTCTGGATTCCAATACGCCTTGTATATGTCAGCGGTCGTCTTAAGATCCACGAAGTAACCTTGTTTCAAATTGAGGCAATCAATCTTGCCCTTCCAGGGATAACCACCGATTTCACCAGTTACAATCACTTCCTTATCGCCTTGATAAAGAAGATTAAAGTCATGGTCGTCAGATAAGGCTTCAATCATGGATTCAGCAATTTTGAAGTCCTTTTTGAGATGACCTTTGCTTGGGCCCTGGCTTGAAATTGCCTCTGGATGTTCATCAACAAACTTGGCATGAGCTTTCTCGCTTTCGAAGTAGCTGTGAAGCCAATTTCCAACGACTAGCGCCGTTGAGTTCATATATGGCTCCCATTTACCCTGCAACTCGGCTAGTGCTTCAGCCTCACAGGCCAAAAACTTCTTGAACCATGTTGCTGACATAAATGATTGATCTGTCCAGCGATCGTAATAGTTAGCCGGCGTCAAGGTCTCCGAGGTTGTCGAAGAGATTCTGCTGGTCGGCCCCGTCTTTGATAGGTTCTTGATCATTGCTTGATGCCTCCTTTACAGCCGTTCCAACGGGTTCTTTGGCTGGCCCGGCAGATTCTACCTTCTCGGCTTTATTCTCTGCTACGTCAGCCACCAATGACCTTTTAGTCGGTGTTACGTCTTTTCTATCGTCATTCTCATATTCGTTGCGAGTGGTTTCGTTAACTGCTTTTACAAATAAATCGTTGTCTGAGCTTGAATTAATATAGAACTTCGCAGCTCGATTAATTACAGTCCGTTTAGCCATCTCTTCTGGGAACTCGTTTTGAACCTTCTTCGTCTTAGCGTGGCTCCAACTGATGTCGATGTCCTTTTTTGTCATAACCGTGTATGTCCGGTTCCCGTTGATGTCTTCGATCCATGCAAAGGCCCCGATAATTGGCTTATCTAGGTTCTCAAAGCTTGGCTCGAACTCTTTAACCACCAACACTCCATTTTCACCACCAATCTTGAACGTGTCGTCTTTGTGGACGACCTGTGCCTGAATATCTTTCACATTTGAAAGACGCTTTACAACGCTAATTGAGCCAAAATAGGAGCGCTGCATGACTAACTGGTTGCCATAAGGAATGAAATAGCACTGATTCTTAGCAGGGCTTAGTCCCTGGATTGCCATATTCATCAAAGCTTTGATAACAGAGCCTTGATCACATTTATCTAGTAGTGGTTGGCCCTTAGACGTATCACTCAAAATCAAGTAAGCACTGTTTAATGCATTCCCTACTGAATAATCAGGTGGTAATGACAAGCCTTCATTATTCTTCATATCCTCAATATTGTTATTAACCATCGTAACTAACTCATTACTCATGCTTATTCCTCCTCTGACACCCAGTGATAGCCTAGGCGCTCCATCATGGTAGCTGTATCGACATGTACCAGTAACTCGTCCCACATTCTGGCTTCACCAAATACATCAATTAGCCATTGCCAATTCGGTTCAGTGCCTTCATCCGGATACGGAATGTCAACATTCGTTGACCCGAAAGTGACGATACATAACCCACTTAGCATATTGGCTTGCATATCAGTAGCCCACCGTTTAAAGCTATTGTTATCAATGTAATCTTGGAACAGTTGTGCTTTATCAAATTCGTCAGCGTCGTAGCAGAAGTCATCAGCATCTTCGATATGATCACGTTCATCGTTCTCAAGTTGCCAGTAATTTGTGTGTAAGATTGGTAATGGCTCATCAGGGCCGCGCAACTTCATGCGGTCCTCACTTGCGTTAAGTGTGTCTAGCTGTTCTTGCAGCATCATTTGGTCCACCTCCGCGCTAAACGTTGTCTTAGTGACAGTTTCGGAGTACAATAGAACTCGAAAATAAATTTATTAAGCGTCTTTGCTGCACGGGTACTACCAATACTCGAGCAGCTTTTTTCGTACTCAAATTTAGGCTTTGGCGATACTTTGCGTACTTCCAATTCGTTCAACCTCCTTAAACGTGTTAAAAAGATTATTCAATTCTTCAATTGTGATTTGCTTGTAAAGCACATTTCCAATCCTGAACGTGAACTTCATCGTCTTCATCTCCTTAAATTCCAAACCAACTAGCAACTTCATGACGCTTGAACCACAATGCAGTTAACGCGCAGCCTACTAATGCTCCTTCAATCATTGCTATTTCCTCCTTACGCTCGTATTTGGTTGTCAGACATCCAATTCTCTAAAGCTTTTTGTGAAAATGAATCTTTTGTCCCCTTCTTGAAATGTGGAAATCCAGGCTGATAGTAATAAAAATCTTTTAATGTATCTACACTGCATCCGAGCATACTAGCGGCTTGCTGTTGGTTTAATCCCTGATCCGGTGTGTAATACTTCTTCACCAGCACTTCCAGTTGTGGCATGATTCTATCAGCTACAGCAACGGCTACAGCATCAATAAACTCAGTATCGTCATTTTGCATTGAGATCATCATCTCTATCACTCCTTCCTATGTTTAACGACTCCATCTTTAAACCATTTTTTCATTCGCTGTTTAAGCTGATCTTGCATAGACAAATCAAAGCCACGACACACGTATGCGATTAGGTTTAACAAGTAAAGCACTGCATCAAAACACTCAGCGACTAATTTCTTTGGATCATCAAAGTCATTTGGCTTCAAATCCTCTTTGGGTATCGTTAGTTCATCAAGTGAATCCTGAATAGCTGCTAGTGCTTGGCTTAACTCCGGCATGGTTTTAACAGCCATCGCCAGCGGTTCCTTCATGATTCGGTCACCGTCAATCACCGGTGTTGTTACTCCCACGAATCTGTGTGCCAATTCGATTGCAAAGAACTGATTTTGGTTGGGCAATGCTGCTAAGAATGCAGGAACTGATTCGATCTGAATCCGTGCTTGATCATGTCTTTGTTTGTAAATTAATGTTACCGAGTAGCCTACCTTGCCACTCAAGTTGATGGGCGTTACGCTGTTTTGATTAATGGCATCAGTAAGCATACTACCTGCATATACTGAACTAGATTGTGTTGGCATTTTCTCACCACCTTTCAGTTTTCATGGTTTAACCTGAATCAAAAACGCCGGATAATATAATTAAGAATTAATCATTTCATAGAACTCATTTCGGTCCCCGTCGTGAATCATAGCTATCAGCTCTTGAAGCTCGTCTTCCGACATCCAAAATGTCTTAGCATTAATCAGAATCGGCGACACTGCCGGGAGCAGTTCGATGATTGAATCGACAAGTTCACGTTTGTGATTTTTAATTGCTTGCATGTTGTTTCCTCCGTTCTTTGAAAAGTTAATAGTTTTATTCGCTCCTTATGCGATAATTGAGCATAAGGAGATGATAATATGGCACTTGCAACTCTGACTAGTTCAATTATTTCGGTAATCTTATCTACGATATCTATCCTGCTTGTACTTTTTCAACAACGTGGCAAGATAGCTGTCAGCTGTTCAGAAATACAATTCAAGAACAGCTACTCATTTCAGATATCGGTCACAAATGTTGGACGACAACCTGTTTGGGTAAACGATTTAAAAGTTTTTTCAGGTAATGACATTGTCTCCCACGCGGATCCAATGTCGTATAGTGGACCCTTTTATAGAAAAGAACTATTACAACCCGGAAAACAAATTCGATATTCATACGTTTTAGTAGAAAAGATTCCTATCACAAGAGTAGTAATACACACAGATAGAGTTATCCATTACTTATCACACATTCAGTCAATAGTTGTTGTCTTTGATAATAAGGAAGATAAAAATTAGCTGACAAATAATGTTAAAAATCTGGCAAACCAAAATTGCTATTTGCATGCTCCACCTCTATTAAACGATTTACTTATTAACTAACAACCCAGATGTCGTTAACACCTGATGGAACCTACTACGATGGTTATAACTTCCGAGTAAGTTAGTATTAACTTGAAGAATAATTTCGGTGCTGTTATTTGTCGGAATTATTCTTTTTAATTTCCACATCAGTTAATAGTTCTTTGATAACCATTGGATCAGCATCAGCGTAAATGGTTAACTTAGGATTCTCCCCGGCTCTCATATTCAAGTTAAGTTCAGTGACTTTCATATCGCTACCGATGTCCGTTAAAGATATATCATTCAGTTTTACTTCATAACCGATTGGAACATTTTGAATTTCGTTATGATTATCGCCTGTTCGTGTAATACTTAGTTTCATTTTGCCGCCTCCTTTGTCAATTTGTATGCTTTCGCCGATATGATACGTTTAGTATCCTTATCTGGCAAAAAAATATCAGGAAACAAAATTTCTGGTTTAACCTCAAAAAGATATGAAAATTTAGCAATTAATTTGCTACTAGGATTGCGCGATCCATTTTCTATGCTTCTAACAGTTATTTCCGCAATATCAAGTAATTTTGCAACACTATTTTGAGACCAACCATTCCTATTTCTTTCTGCAATAAGTCGCTCACGCTTCATTTTTGCACCTCCAAATCCGATACATATCGTATCAACAACTATTATAATAAACGATACTTTAAGTATCGTCAAGTGCTTTTGGAAACTTTTTGTATCATTCATTGAAACCGATACGCAATGTATCTATACTGATACATATAATATCCATTAAGAAAGGAGCGGTACTATGGCATCTTCAGGAATTGGAAATCGTTTAAAAGAATTACGAAATATGCAAGGCAAGACACAAGATGAGGTTGCAAAATCAATTGGTATCAGTAGAGCTCGATATTCACATTTGGAAAACGAACGTAACGAACCCGACAATGAACTTCTAAAACTTCTTGCTAGCTACTATGAAGTATCCACTGACTATCTTCTTGGAAATAGCGAAAAGAGTCATAAATCACCTGACTGGGCTACCGAAGCCGATCGCATTGATTTAGATAAGTTGCTTCAATCAAATACACCTATGGGATATGGTGGAATGAGTATGGCACCAGAGGATAAAGAAAAAGTCCGTAATGTTATTGAAGGCATTTACTGGGATCGTTTGAAAAAATTACGCGAAGAAGGAAAAAAGTAGGTGTTTGCATGCGATACGACACGTATCTTAAGGTAGAACAACTTGCGAAATCCTTTGGAACGTATGATCCATTTGCGATTGCAGATAAATTGGGATTCGAAGTTCACTTTAAGGACATTGGGGCAAATATGGGGGTCTGTACTCCGATATTGGGGATCACAGATATAATAATTAACGATAGCCTTCGTGATTCACCGGCCAGACTTCCAGTTATGGCCCATGAATTATGCCACGGCATTGAGGACACGGCCTGTGTTTCTTGGTACACACTTGGAGACTACCAGAAGAATAGCGCTGAGTACAAGGCCAATGCTTTTGCATGCCAAGAATTGGCTAAACTTTATGAAGAACAATACGATGAATTGCCTGATACCTTTAATACGCTGAAAAACGCATACGGGTTACCAGATGAATTTATGGAATTTTTCTCGTTTTCATAACATGAGTTAAAATTTAATGATCATAGGGAATTTATTTGGATAAATGTTAATTTGGAGGAGTTTCAATTGAAAAAGGGACTAATTTTAGGAATTACATTGTTATCATTTGGCTTAGTAGGTTGTACCAACACAAGTACAAGTAGTTCTAGCCAAAATAGTAGCGATACTAGCAAAACAGCAACTAAACAGCTTACAAACAAACAAGTAACAGCAATTTATAACACTACTATGAATGCTGAGGCTGATGTTTGGAGTAAGTTGACAGATTCAATTAAAAATAATGATAACGAAATGTCAGATGCAGTTAACAGCGCAGATACGGTGCTAACTAAAAATGAAGCTACTTTAAAACAGCATAAGAGTGAAGACGGTGTCTCTGATATGTCAAAATTAGTGCAATATTCACATACATTAATTGATGACTACATGGGACAACTTAAGCTTGATAAAAAAGGGAATAGCTTAATTTCAAAAGAAGCATTATTGAGTCAAAAAATAAGAAAGCAGTTTAATATTTCTGCTCCAACAAAACTAGATACCGCAATTAAGAGTGCAACAAAAGCAATAAATGCAATGCCAGGCGTTTCTGGCAAAACAATTCGAACTACCAATTATACAATCACAATTACTTCGACAGAAACCACACCACATTTTGAGGGTGGAACTGACTTGATTGTCTACTATACATTCAAAAATACTTCTAAGAATAAAAATATTGAACCAACTGAATCACTTATCGAGGGTGCTCATTTTACTCAAGAAAGTAAAACGTCAATCAATGACTTGGACCTCGGTAATCCTTCAAAGGACTCTGATGAATGGAGCTCGCTTGAAAAAGCTGCGTCACAAAAAGTTAAACCAGGTGCCGAAGTAAAGTGTATGGGGAGCTATGAATTGGACAATAATGAATATCCTGTCAAAATCCAAGCTACTGATCCAGATAACAATGATGCCAAACTGGGTACAATAACTTTAGATCTGCCAAATAACTAACACTTCTCGGTCGCTACCGAATGGAACACGGATAATCTGAATGCTAAGTATAATCAGTAACCTAAATACCTTAAATTCATTAACTGCACAAATATTTGGCTGGCATAACAAGAATTCTCTATTGGCAATAATGTTACCAAATATTACTGACAAGAAAGTAATAAATGTAAAAACCATCAAAAAAATACATGAATCGAGGTGAAACCTAATTACTTTTTTTAGAAACACCATTGTATCAATAGGAATCGTTTTTATTGCAGCGTTAATTGCTCAATGTGCCAATAAAAACTGGTTCATCGCTTGGATATGCGCGCTTGGAATCTTGGTTTCTGTAATCTTAACATTGACTTTACAATTTTGTATATATAGGCAAAAAATAAACTCGCAAATTCATTCTTTAAATAGCAAAATTCAGGATCTAGAGGGCAACTTAAAAACAGTTACTGACAATCGTGATGGATTAATTGAACAGGATGATTCAAAAGATCAACAATTACAAAATTATCGTGAACGGTTAAAAGCATACGATTTTCTTTTTGCATCTATGCTAGGAGCAGTATCTTCAGAACAACAGCAAACCTTTCTAGCCCAGAAAAGTGCTTTAACAATTGATAAGGAGAAATAATAATTTGGACACAAAAAATTTTAAAGTTGCAAAAATAATTAATGATACATCACTTGTCATCAATGCCGGATCTGAGCAAGGAATCAACAAAGGTGACAAATTCAGAATAATCGGAAAACTTGGTAACTCAACTGTTATAGACCCTGATACTGGTGAAAATCTAGGAACTCTTGATGACATCAAGGGAGAAGTCATAGCGGCCCAAATATACCCACATATGTCAATTTGCAATTCGCAAATCATTACTATTTCGCCATACCAGCTTAGTGCTCAACCCATTTTACAGAATAGTTTAGGCGGATTTATTTCCAGTATGAATGGTGAAAGCCATCGTGAACAACTCAATGTTGATAAAACACAAGTTACTGGTGGCTTTAAAAAATCAAACAAACCGATTCAAATTGGCGACATCGCACAATTGATTTAAATGTTATTGCCCCTCACCGGGCTTCCACGCGAGTGTAGTTTAGTGGTAAAACGACAGCCTTCCAAGCTGTAGTCGCGGGTCCGATTCCCGTCACTCGCTTAGTACCCCTTTATTGGGGTATACATTTTGAACTCAAAAGAACATACGTTCAAATAATTCTAATTGGAGGACTGATGAGTATGCCACGACAATGGAAACCTTTAAAACGTCACCCTGGAATCTACGAATATGAAACAAAACGAGGGAAAAAATACGGAATTCGCCGCTCTTATACCGATATTAATCATAAATACCGCACTTGGAGCAAATCTGGTTTTATAACTTGGCGAGATGCTGATATTGAATTAAAAAAATTCGAAGTAACGCTTGGAACTGGACAAATCACCGCATCAATTTCAGACACAATTACGCTTCAAGCTTACTTTGATAAAGTTCTAAAGCGAAATATCGACCTGAAACTTTGGCGACCAGCTACCATTACTCAGAAAAAAAACTACTGGAACAATCAATTAAAGCCTGTTTTCGGTAATCAGAAAATCAATGAAATCACTAGGCAAAGTTACCAAAATTTTATCGATCAAATGATCAAAGATGGTTATGCCAAGAACACTATTATTACAACCAATTCTGTAATGCAAATATTGATGAATGATGCTGCCCGGAATGATGTGATTGTGAAAAACAAGTTGAGTGGTATCTCAATTGATGGTGGTAAATCACCGTCATCAAAAACAATCACCGAAAAACAGTATAACCAACTCATGGCCGTAGCACCTAGTGTCTTGTCAAAGTACCAATACTGCATGTTAGCCCTGCTAACGCTTGGGGAACGACGTGAAGAGCTTATGGGACTACAATTCAGTTCTTTTAAATTCTCACAATGGAATGACGAAGAAGTTTGCGCAATACAATTTAAGAAGGGGCGTACTAATGCAGAACCAGAAGGCGGTGACTTAAAGAATAACTCAAGCTACCGCACGATATATGTACGTGGTGAAATGCTCAATATTTGCCATTACGCCATCACCTATAGTCAAAATATTTATTCAAAGACCCATAGAAACATTAATGATGAAAGTTTTTTATTTGTAAATGAAAAGACTGGTATGCCAATGGGAGTACAGCAAGCAAATAAGGTTTTGAATAAAGTGGGTGAAGCAGCTGGAATCCATATTACCCCTCACATATTCCGACATTACTTTGCTACCATGGCACTCACCAATGGACAAGTTGCAACTGATGTCATGCACTGGTTAGGCCACTCATCTTTGCAAATGACTCAAAGTTACACTCGGGAAAATGTTCGTGGTGCACTTAATGTCTTTAATGGCATGGCTCCTACTCTACTAGGAGATTCAGATGATGAACACCAAAGTTTGTGAAAATTCTGGTACAAAAAATTATGTACCAGAATTTGTACCGGAATCGTATCGGGATGTAACTGATTCTGTCGTAAATAAAACACAAAAAAATCCGGAAACACCGTCATTACAACGATGTTTCCGGATTAATAACGTTACTCTAAGTATTTGACTACTTAAGGGTAACGACACCACCAACTTCTTCAAGCTTAGCTTTCATATCGTTGGCTTCGTCTTCTGAAACGCCTTCTTTGATGATTGAAGGTACGTTATCAACAAGACCCTTAGCATCTTTCAAGCCAAGACCAGTGATATCACGAACGGCCTTAATAGCCTTAACCTTTTGGTCACCGGATTCAGTTAATTCAACATCGTATGAATCCTTAGCAGCGGCAGCGTCGCCACCAGCAGCACCGGCAACAGCAACAGGAGCTGAAGCTGAGACATCGAATTCTTCTTCGATAGCCTTAACTAAGTCGTTTAAATCTGAGATTGAAGCTTCTTTTAATGAGTCGATAATAGCATCTTTATCAAAAGCCATTTTTTGTTCCTCCATTTTATATGAACTTATATTTTAGTTTTTTTAACACACTGACAGCAAATTAAGCTGCGTCTTCGTCGCCTTTTTCAGCAACCGCCTTAACAGCGTATGCAACGTTACGAACAGGTGCTTGTAACAAGTTGGCGATCGTAGCCAATAATTCTTCACGTGATGGCATCGTAGCGTATTCTTGAACAGTTTCAAGATCAGCAACTTTACCTTCGATCACGCCACCCTTTAATTGAAGGGCATCAGCGGTCTTCGCGAAGTTAGCCAAGATCTTTGCAGGAGCAACTGGGTCTTCTTCAGAGAAGGCAACGGCAGTAGGACCAGCAAATACAGGTTTTAAGTCTTCAAATCCGGCCTTATCAGCGGCACGCACCATGATCTTGTTCTTGATAACGCGCATCTTAACACCGGCTTCACGTAATTGCTTACGTAAATCAGTTACTTGTTCAACAGTCAAACCACGGTAATCAACAACAATGGCTGATACTGAGCTCTTCAATTGTTCTGCAACTTCTTCGACTTCTTGTGCTTTAACAGCAATTGTTTCTTTACTCAACAGATTCACCTCCCAGAATTTTGGTTCAGGGATTTATAAAAAAATCCCTATGTCCACCAAGACATAGAGAAAAAACAATGTCCTCGGCAGGTAGATTAAGGCCGTTAAGCCGCCTGAGTCTTAGGTAGAGATATTACTTAACCTCTAGTAATCTATCACAGATCACCCACGGGGTCAATTGTTTTCAGAATTTAATCCTTAAAATGATGCTAAATCAACACGTACCGCTGGGGTAAAGGTTGAAGTAACAACTAAGTTTTGGATGAAAGTCCCACGTACTGAGGCTGGACGAGCTTTCACGATGGTGTCTTCAATGGTCTTGAAGTTACCAACTAACTTGTCAGTATCGAATGATACCTTGCCAACAGGAACGTGAACGTTACCGTCACGGTCAGTCCGGTAAGTCACCTTACCAGCTTTTGAATCGTTAACGGCTTTAGCAACGTCCATCGTAACCGTACCAGTCTTAGGGTTAGGCATTAAGCCTTTAGGTCCAAGAACCCGACCTAAACGACCAACTTGGGCCATCATGTCAGGGGTAGCGATTGCGACATCAAAGTCTAACCAACCGTCTTGGATCTTCTGAACTAAATCAGTTTCACCAACAAAGTCAGCACCGGCTTCTTCAGCTTCTTTAGCCTTGTCACCCTTAGCAAAAACGATAACGGTTTGATCTTTACCGGTACCATTAGGAAGGACAACCGCGCCACGAAGTTGTTGGTCGGCTTGCTTTGTATCAACGTTTAATTTGAAGGCAACTTCAACAGTTGCATCAAACTTTGCGAAATCCATTTTTTTAACCAAGTCTACCGCTTCAGTTACATCGTAAGCTTTGTCACGATCAACGAGCTTAGCGGCGTCTTGGTATTGTTTACTTTTCTTTGCCATCTAAGTGTTTTCCTCCTTGCAAATGTGGTTCAAACGGAGATTTCCTCCCACTTGACACATTCATTTTGATGAAGTGTCCGACATACTCAACAGTACTGAATTAGCCTTCGACGGTGAATCCCATACTCCGAGCAGTACCTTCGATCATGCGCATAGCTGCTTCAACGTCAGCTGCGTTTAGATCTTGCATTTTAGTTTCGGCGATTTGCTTAACTTGATCTTTGGTTACAGTTGCAACCTTCTTCGTGTTAGGTTCACCGGAACCACTTTCAACACCGGCAGCTTTCTTCAATAGAACGGCAGCAGGTGGGGTCTTAGTGATGAAGTCGAATGAACGATCTTCGTACACCGTAATCACAACAGGGATGATCATACCTGCTTGATCAGCAGTACGAGCATTGAAATCCTTTGTGAAACCCATGATATTGATACCTGCTTGACCTAAAGCTGGGCCAACTGGCGGAGCAGGTGTTGCTTTGCCCGCAGGAATTTGTAATTTAACAACGTTAGCTACTTTTTTAGCCACGAGACATTCCTCCTTAGTCCGTGATGTGGTAAATGGAGCTGAGTTTTTGCTCCTCCCACGTAAACGTGCATACGTGACGCACAAACATCATTGTAGCATATCTATTTTTCACCAGCAACCTTTTTTGTGGCTTCTGGATATAAAAACTGGACGATTTGGCGATCAACTTCATAGTTTTCATGTAATCGTGAATGGCGGGCATTCTTACCATGTACCACAAATTCTTGATACTGGTCACGCGTTGGTCGCAGTAAAAAGCGCAATGACAACGCACTATTCAGAGCGACAGCACCATCACTTTGCGCCGCATCGCCAATGTTACCCGCAATATTCAAATACGAAATCGTGTTTGGCAATCGTTGGAGCGTTCGCAAAAAATAATTATAAACGGGCGTGGTCTTAGTTGGTCCGGTCGCCGTCAACGGGTGGTTTTCAATCGGATACGTATTCTGCCCGACCTCACTATCATTAAACGGCGCACCAATTGTGACAACCTTGCGGACTTCCGGTAAATTGACCAGTTTGGCAGCTGTCGTCAAGTATTGAAAGAGCACCACACCACCCATCGAATGAGCGACTAAATTGATCGTCTGAACGTGCTCATGCGCAATCAAATACTGCACAACTGCCAAGACGCCTGCCGCCTGTTGCCGTACAGCAACGCGTGGCGTGGCAAAAATCAACTGTACCATTGGGCGGTAAGCGTCTAGCTCACCAGTCACATGGGGATGATTATGTCGATCAATCATTACGACTAATGACTTATTGGCGATGCCACCGGCCGTAAAGCGTTGTAGCATGCCACCAAAAGAGAACCGGTTGCCCGCATACCCTGGAATAAATAGTGTCACGGCGCTATCATCCGCTGAATTAGCCGACACCGACTGCCGCAAATGCTGCGGTCGCCCGTATTGCCAAAATTTAAAGGTGATACGCCCCAAAATACCAAGTACTAAGACGCCGATGATGACTAAAATTACTTCTGCCAAGATGGTCCACCAGCTTACTTAAATTAATTACCGAATCTGGTCAACTTGATCGAAGTCCAATTCAGTACTTGTTTCCCGACCGAACATATTGATATTAACTTTGAGCTTCATCTTTTCGTTGTCAATTTCAGTAATTTCACCAGAAAGGCCAGAGAAAGCGCCATCGATGATGGTAACTTGTTCGCCAACTTCAACATCCAATTCGGTATGCCGAGCACTCATGCCTAGTTGATGCAAGATTTGTTCCGCTTCTTCAGGCAACAATGGCGTTGGTTTACTACCTTGCCCATGTGATCCTAGGAACCCAGTAACACCTGGCGTATTCCGAACAATATACCAAGCTTGGTCCGTCATGACCATTTCAACCAAAACGTACCCGGGGAAGATCTTCTTCATTTCAACTTTGTCTTTCCCATTCTTGACTTCATGAGCTTCTTCTTCGGGAACAACGACCCGGAAAATATTGTCTTCCATTCCCATAGATTGAATACGGGATTCCAAGTTAGAACTAACCTTATTTTCATAACCAGCGTAGGTATGTAAGACATACCATCTTTTCTCAACAGACTCGACCATTATTATTCTCCTTTAAAATGTCTTTTGGCAAAATAAAAAAACCTCGTTTGCACGAAGTTTTCTTTCAATGCCATTATTATAACAAAAATTTGTTCAAAAAGCCATTAATGCCAGCTTGTTAACATTTGTAATAATAATTGGATAATCCAATCAAATAAAGCGAAAAACGCCACGAAGAACAGTGATGTTGAGACAACTGTCCACGAATCACGACGATTTTCCCGCCAAGTTGGCCAGGTCACTTTTTTCATTTCATGTCCAACTTGACCAAAAAATTTAAATAAGCGCATGTCTAATCCCCCTACCGCGTTTCACGATGAAGTGTGTGTTTACCACAATATTTACAAAATTTCTTAACTTCTAAGCGGTCAGTTCGATTCGGGTTAGCATCAATCGTGTAGTTCCGCGAACCACAAACGGTACATGCCAGTGCAACTTTTTTCTGTGCCATCGACAAAACCTCCATAATAAATCAGGTATAACATTAGCATGGAACTTTTCGAATGTCAATTTCAGGCAGCGTCTTGTAAAAAGTCACGCATCTTCTTGCGGCATCGATCCGTGGCGTTGACCACTTGATCAACTTCCACTTGCCGACTCAATGCAATCCGTTCTGGCGATTGCCCTGCCAATAGATCCATAAAAACCAATCCTTCAAATGCCGAACAGATTGCTGGAAAAATCCGCACCTGCTCACGAACATGAACCACATCAAGGGTCGAGGCCCTTAGCGTCTGAATATTGCATAAGATATCCTCATCATTAACATCCAGTGATAAGATATCCCCTTCCGGACGACGCTTGCGAGCCTGTGTCCGCCGAATATGATCAATAATCTGATTACTCAATAGCACCCGGTAATAAGTGCCAAAGCTACATTGCCGTAGCCGTTGATACTTTTTAGCCGCTCGATAAACTGCAATTCGACCTTCTTGAAGCCAATCATCCTCGTCAAAGTTCCGGACATAGTATTGCCGCCGCAACCGCCAAACAACTGGCACATACTGCTGGGCTAATGCATTAATGCTTGCATCATCACCATCTGCTGCTAAGTGGATCAATTGCTGTTCATTCACGTGACATTCCTCGCTTCTGACTAGTTTCAGAAACTGCACCCCTGAGCATCTGTAATGCTAATATACCGGGTTAATTGTGCCGTCACAAGCGAACGAACGTTTCAATTCAGCCACCTCAGCACTCACAGAAATCCTCTTATACGCGGCTATCAAAACTACTATGATCGTCCTATTCATCAACCTAATAGTGCCATATCGCACTAATTATTAGTAATATCAAAATATTGCTAACGCCAAAGACAAGTGCGACCTACTTAAGCCCGTTGGCGACGAGTACGCGCGTCCGCTGGAGTTGCAAGAAGCCACTGCGCTGTCTAACCAACCGATTAATGCAATCGCCAGCGCAAACTCCGATAACACCAAAACTGTTATGACAAGCCATCCTAACATCTAGTGAACAGCAGCTGAACTGGGGCATTTGATTACTAGATATTTTAATACTAGAACTGCTTTCGAGCCTTAAATTGCCACTGGTTATCTTTTGCAAAATTTAAATATTAATTATGACGATTTAGAAACAACCCACGCTCGCGGCAACCACCTAATTACTTGTGATGATGTTTAACGTGATTGCGTTCTAGTTGTTGGCGGTACTGATCCAAGGCCGATAATTGATCATCATTCCAGGGTGATTTACGAACGGCACCTAAATCCTGGGTGCGCACGGCAGTATGACGCACATCTTTCAGCGCAGTCTTGACGCGGTGTCGTAATTCCAAGGCTGGTACTCGTAATGCACCTTCCGAAAAGATTACCCATTGTTCTGCCTGGTCACTAGTCGCAACCGTCACTTGAAGTACTCTCGATTGCTTTTCACCCGCGTACTTTTCGATATAACTGTCAGCGGTCTGGTCTTTACTCGTCCAAATAATCTCAAGATCAGCTTGGCGATAACTCTTAGAATTACCCGGAACGTACATCGCATCAAAAACCAGGCTAATATTAAGGCCCGTAATTTTTTTATACTCAGTCAACATGCTAATTAACTCGTCACGAGCTTGCGGCAACCGGTCCGTTTGTTTTAAATGATTGAGTTCTGGCCAGTTGCCAATCATATTGTAAGCATCGACAATCAATAATTGTTGTTTCATCTTATTTTCCCAGTGGATGCCGGGACGTGTAGCCTTGATAAATCAGAAGGCTGGCCGCCACACTGGCATTCAAACTTTGAACATGACCAATCATTGGAATGGTCAACATTTCGTCCACACTCTTCTTAAGTAATGGTGAAATTCCCTTACCTTCATTACCAATAATCAAACCAACGGCACCGGAAGCATCCCACTGTCGGTAGTCCGTCCCGTTCATATCAGTCCCAAAGATCCACAGACCGGCTTCTTGCAATTGTTTAACCGTTTGAACCAAGTTCGTCACCCGCGCAACTTTCACGTGTTCGATAGCCCCCGTTGACGTCTTGGCAACCGTACTGGTTAACCCCACGGCGCGCCGTTTCGGAATAATGATGCCATGGGCGCCAGCTGCATCGGCCGTCCGCATAATCGAACCTAAGTTATGGGGATCTTCGATATTATCCAAGATCAAGAAAAATGGCGCTTCATTCTTAGCCTTAGCAACAGCAAATAAATCATCAATGGTGGCATATTCAAAAGCAGCCACCCCCACAGCTACCCCCTGATGGTTGGCGTTGTCGGTTAAACGGTCTAACTTTTGTTTCGGCACGTACTGTACGATCAAATTACGTTTCTTCGCAATCTTGGCAATGTCATTCAGTACATCGGCCTGTAGACCGCTTTGAATAAAGACTTTGTTGATCTGTTGATCACTCTTGATTGCTGCCATGGCGGGGTGCCGCCCGATTACAAAGTCAGCTGCTGTTTGGTCTTGTTCGTTATTTGACACTGGAAACCCTCCCTTCATCAACTTGTTTAATACACCACTGTGCCAGTTCTGCAATTCGGTCCGCCTGCTGAGTCAATTGTAAATACCCAAAAACGGCTTCAAAACCGGTTGAGATCCGGTAAGTGACGACATCGGTATGTTTGGCCGACGTATGACTCTTGGCATTCCGTCCACGCTTAAAAACGTCCACTTCAGTTGGCGTTAAAACTTCTTCGGCCTGCATCCGTTCGATCAGTGCCGCTTGCGCTTTGGCTGAAACATAGTGGGTCGCGTGGTGGTGCAACTTAGTGGCTTTAGTAAAACCACTTTCAATCAAATGTTGGCGAATAAACGGTTCATACACCGCGTCACCGAGGTACGCGAGTGCAATCCCGTTTAATTGTTGATAATCAACTTGCATATTATTCCTTTCTAAACCGCACACCCTGAGGCGTATCTTCTAAAATAATCCCCTGAGCTTTCAAATCATCACGAATCTGGTCGGCCTTAGCAAAATCCTTAGCTTTACGAGCAGCTTCTCGTTCATCGATCAGTGCTTGAATCGCGTCATCAGCCAGCGTCGCATTAGCCGTTTCAAAAGTGACGCCGAAGACGCCAGTCAACTGCACTAATGCCTTCTGTAAGGCAATCAACGTCTCTTTTTGAACCGTTGCCTGGGCTGCATAGACATTGGCTAACTTAGCTAATTCATACACAGCAGCCACCCCGTTTTGAACATTGAAATCGTCATCCATTGCGGTTCCAAAGTTAGTGATGAGTGTCTGTAACTGTTCTGCCACCGCAGTATCCGTCCCGTTCGTCGCATCTTGCAACCGGAACGTGAGATTACGATAAGCATTACGTAACTTATCCAAGTTATTAGCTGCTTCGTCTAAGTTGGCCTGCGTATATTGAATCGGTCGCCGGTACTGGGTCGTCGCCATGAAGAACCGTAGCACTTGCGGATCAACCGTTTTAATAATATCGTGAACCGTCACAAAATTACCTAATGACTTACTCATCTTTTCGTTGTCATCGCCAACCGTCACAAAACCGTTGTGTAACCAATAATTGGCAAACGTCTTGCCGGTCTTCGCTTCACTCTGGGCAATTTCATTTTCATGATGTGGGAATTCAAGGTCCTGACCACCACCATGAATATCAAACGTATCGCCCAAGTACTTAGTAGACATGACCGAGCATTCAATATGCCAGCCGGGCCGACCCGCACCCCATGGCGATTTCCATGAAATTTCACCGGGCTTGGCCGCTTTCCAGAGTGCAAAGTCAATTGGATCTTCTTTACGATCGGTTTCTTCATCGGCAGTATGCTGACTGGCACCCACTTCTAAATCATCGATTCGCTGGTCAGATAACTGACCATACTTTTTAAACTTCCGTGCGCGGTAATATACGTCGCCAGCTGATTCGTAAGCATAGCCCTTTTCAATCAATGCTTGTACAAATGCAATGATTTCTGGGATATTCTCAGAGGCCCGCGGGTGAACCGTCGCTGGTTCAATATTGACCGCAGTCGTATCTTCCATAAAAGCTTTAATAAATCGGTCAGCAACTGCTGGTACCGTGGTGTGATCTTCAGCGGCACGTTTGATCAGCTTATCATCCACATCCGTGAAGTTGGAGACATAGTCAACGTGGTAACCGCAATATTCAAAATACCGTCGGATAGTATCAAAGGCAATTGCAGAACGCGCATTACCGATATGAATATAGTTATAAACGGTCGGCCCACAGACATACATTTTCACGACTCCGGGGGTGATAGGCTTAAACGGTTCTTTTTGACGCGTTAACGTATTAAAAACACTTAACATATTGGCGACAACTCCTTTCAATTGAATCATTACTTTTGATGATAGTTTACCATGTTTGAAACACAAATAAAAAGCATCCCTCGCACGGCGGAACCGAAACTCCACCATACAAAAGATACTTTCATATGCAGTCACGCGCCACTGGGTAACTTTCGCGATACTGAGATAACGCTCACCCGGGGACTAGCTTGCTGACCGCACGATGTATTAATTGCGTTGTCTTGCTGACGACGACCGCCACTTACGACAACCAACTAATATTTTAATAATCCATTCATTACTTGGCGAGTTCCGCAATCATAGCATCGAGATGCTTCTTGGTCGTTTCACGCCCTAATAATTCAATCGTTTCTGGTAATTCTGGCCCGTGCATTTCGTGAGAAACGGCGATCCGGATCGGCATGTATAATGCCCGGCCCTTGATCTTCGTATCCTTTTGAATGCTCTTGATCGTCTTTTGAATTGCGGTTGCTTCGAAGACGTCAATATCTTCGATTCGTTGCCGGAATTCCTTCAAGACAGGGAGTGCCGTGTCATTATCAAGTTCGGCCTTAGCTTCATCATTGATATCAGCCGGACCATTGAAGAAGAGATCTGCTAAATCAACGATTTGACCAGTATAGCTCATCTGGTTCTTAAATAATGAAACCAACGTCCGTGTCCATTCAATCTGGCTCATATCTGGGCGTTGTGGTAACCGGCCAGCCTTGATCAATTGGCGAATTGACATTGCAAAGACTTCATTTTCGTCAGCCTTCTTAATGTACTGGTTGTTCACCCATTCCAACTTCTTGCCATCAAAAGCTGCTGGTGACTTGCTCAACCGCTTTTCATCATACATTTTGATGAATTCGCGCTTACTGAACAATTCACTTTCGCCAACTGGTGACCATCCTAGTAGGATGATGAAGTTAAGCATTGCTTCTGGTAAGTAACCCAATTCACGGTATTGTTCGATAAATTGCAATACGGTTTCGTCACGCTTGCTTAACTTCTTACCGGTTTCGGTATTGATAATTAAGCTCATGTGGCCAAACTTCGGTGGTTGCCAACCAAAGGCTTCATAAATCATCAATTGCTTAGGCGTGTTGGCAACGTGGTCATCACCACGGAAGACGTGGCTAATTTCCATCATATGGTCATCAACAACCACCGCAAAGTTGTACGTTGGCATCCCGTCACGCTTCTTGATGACAAAGTCGCCACCAACCGTCTTGGATTCAAACGAAACTTTACCTTTAACCATGTCATCCCAAGCATAGGTCGTATTTTCTGGGACGTGGAAGCGAATAACGGGTTGGATACCAGCCGCCTTAGCAGCCGCGATCTTCGCCTGTTTTTCGTCTTCCGTCATGCCAGCAAATTCGTAGACGTAGTGTGGCATTTCCTTACGCGCTTTTTGAGCTTCACGTTGTGCCGACAATTCGTCTTCCGTCATGTAAGATTCGTAAGCTTTACCTTCATCAATTAATTGTTGAATCAACGGGTCATAGATTGATTTCCGTTCTGATTGACGGTAAGGGCCAAAGTCGCCACCCTTATCCGGACCTTCGTCCCAATCAATCCCTAACCACGTCAAATTGTCCATCTGACTCTTTTCACCGTCTTTAACATTCCGCTTTAAATCGGTGTCTTCAATCCGAAGAATGAACTTTCCCTTATTATGCCGGGCAAATAAATAGTTAAACAATGCAGTCCGAGCATTACCAATGTGTAAATGGCCAGTTGGACTTGGTGCGTAACGCACACGAATCTTGCTCTTTGCCAATGTGATTAACGCCTCTTTCGTATTTTTTCATCTTAAATGTTACGCCGGAACCTTTCTATCGACCAGAATATTCCGACTTTCACTTGCTTTTCCAGTTTACCATGTTTACCGCTAAAAATTAAGGTTTCAGACTGAACCCATTGTAAAAATATCGAAACAGGCCCTAATCGTACACTAACAACATCCCAATTTATTGACAATGAGCATTAACCCTCCTATTTTGTTGCGATTCGGCCGCCTCCCTTACGACGTCCTGGATTAGTCATCATTGAACAAAAAAACGGTAGCCCCCATCAAATGAGTTGCTACCGTTGAATCGCTTAACCTAGTGCCGATTATCGCGATTATTATTTCGATTATTACTATGATTATTGTTGTGCTTATTATTTCCATCCGCATGATCCGGAATTCCGCGATTAGCGTGCGCTAAACGGGCAAAAATCATTCGACCAGCATCCGTTTGTAAGGCGCTCGTTACAACGACATCCACCTTTTCATTGATGTAAAACTTCCCATCTTCGACGACAACCATCGTCCCATCGTCCAAGTAACCGACCCCTTGTTGGCGTTCGCTACCATTTTTGACGACCATGACATTCATCTCTTCACCAGGAATAACCCGTGGTTTCAACGACTTAGCCAACTGATTAATATTGAGAACTTGTACGTTTTGGAACTCAATCACCTTATTCAAGTTGTAGTCATTCGTCACGATCACACCGTTGACTTTTTTAGCCAATTGAATGAGTTTACTATCAACTTCTGGAATATCCTCAAAATCGCCCTCGTACATTTCAACCGGGATAATATTTTCATTTTGTAGCTTATTTAAAATATCTAGCCCGCGACGACCCCGCACACGTTTAATACTATCAGCTGAATCCGCAATGTACTGTAATTCATACAAGACGAAGTTCGGTACTAACAGTGTCCCTTCTAAGAAACCAGTCTTGACAATGTCGTAAATCCGGCCGTCAATCAAGATGTTGGTATCTAGAATCTTATAATGATGATAGTTCTGATCTGGCTGAGCATCAGTAATCTCCGGACTTGTTTCCTTTTCACGACGGCGGAAGTTGAAAACTTTCCGCCACTCGTCGATCCGGGTAGTCCCGACTCGCGCACCAATGTAACCAAAAAACAACATCAAAATAATTGGGACGACCGTGTTCAATAGGAATAATGGACTACGATTAAATAATTGCGAAATCAGAACCGCGATCAATAACCCAATAATAAATCCGATACTGCCAAATAAAAGTGTCATTGGGTTTTGCTTGGATAAGTTCTTTTCGACTCGATCCACCAGTCGTACAGCGGCATTGGCTAAGAACAATGACAAAACCCATAGAATCAGCGCCCCCAACAAAAAGTTGGTAAAAACGTTATTCAATAACACATTTGGTTGCGACAAAATTGTCGTCCACAAGAACGGCAGGTAAGTTAGTCCTAACGTACCCCCGACGACAATAAATACTAGTCGCACCGTTAACTTCTTCATGGCATCAGCCCCTTTTTAATAATTTGGTTGTTGTAATGCTAATTGGAGCGCTTCTTTTAGCGTGGCAACTCCAATTACTTCGATTCCAGTTGGGATATCCCAACCTTGCAGATTATTCTTAGGAATAAAGATACGTTTAAAACCTAGCTTAGCCGCCTCACCAACTCGTGATTCAATCCGGTTGACCCGCCGAATCTCACCAGTCAAACCGACTTCACCAACAAAACAGTCACTCGGACGAGTCTGCTGGTCACGATAACTAGAAGCCACACTGACCGCAATAGCTAAGTCAATCGCCGGTTCATCTAACTTAACGCCACCGGCCGCTTTCAAATACGCGTCCTGGTTCTGAAGCATTAGACTCGCCCGTTTTTCCAACACTGCCATAATCAAGGAGACTCGATTATGATCCAAGCCACTTGCGGTCCGCTTCGCATTACCAAAGACCGTTGGCGTTACCAGCGCTTGAACTTCTACTAAGATTGGTCGTGTTCCTTCCATTGAAACAACGATGGCGGAACCCGTAGCATCCTTCAGACGTTCTTCCAAGAAAATCTCTGACGGATTGGCCACTTCATACAAACCGCCCGTCCGCATCTCAAATATTCCCAGTTCATTCGTTGACCCGAATCGATTCTTGACTGCCCGTAAAATGCGGTACGTATGATGTAAATCACCTTCAAAGTACAAAACGGTATCAACCATATGTTCTAAGATCTTAGGCCCCGCAATGGCACCACCCTTAGTCACATGGCCCACAATAAAAATGGTAATGCCGTTAGTCTTCGCAATTTGCAGTAGTTCAGCCGTAATTTCACGGATTTGTGATACTGAACCAATCGCAGAGTCCATATCAGGTTCTTGCATCGTTTGTACCGAATCAATGACCACAAATTCTGGATGCGTCGATTCAATCGTTGAACGAATATTCGACATATCAGTCTCAGGATAAAGATAAAAGTCTTCACTGCTAACAGCCAGCCGGTCCGCCCGCATCTTCACTTGGGAGGCACTTTCTTCACCAGTCACGTATAGTACAGAACCACCCGTCTCGGCCAATTGCCCCGAAACTTGCAGTAGTAACGTTGACTTACCAATACCTGGATCACCACCGATCAAAACTAGTGAACCTGGCACAACACCGCCACCTAAGACCCGGTTGAACTCTTTCAGCTTAGTCTTGACACGCGGTGTCTTAGTCAGCGACACTTCTTTGAGTCGTTGTGGCTTAGCCGACTTACCCGCAAAGCTCACCCGCGACTTGCGGTCCGGTTTTGTATCAAAATGTTCTTCAGTTAGTGTATTCCATTCACCACAGTTCGGACACCGTCCTAAATATCGCGGTGTTGAATAACCACAGTTAGAACAAACAAACTGAGTTTTTGCTTTTGCCACGTACACACGTCTCCATTTCTCCGCCAACATATCAATTTAATGTTGGGTATTGGAATTTCTAAAATAATTACTTCATCCGCGTCACACTGTCATGAGTCATGATTAAAACGTGCCGTTTTTTAAATTTAAAAGCAGCCAGCTTAGGCCCGCTGGAAACAGTCCGGGTTAGCGTAAACTTGCTTAGTTAATTCGTCCTACACCGACCTCCAGGCATTTCTGCCAATTGCCGGAACGCGGTGGGCACAGATTTGAGCCGAAGCCCACGTCTTAAATACTGGCCTTTCACGCTTTTATGCCATATTGGTGAAACGTGTTCGGGTCAGACTGAGACTTCACACTCTTGCAGTACTGGGCATTGTCAGAAACACCTTCCAGTCGGGATGGTATTCGAATAGCTGATGAAGATGTACTCAACTTTTGATGAATTGGTCGTTGTTTTTCATAAACGGTAATTTTCTCAATCAACTGTCAGGCCGAAAATGATATTGTGATGACTTACTATTTCTGAGTTACCAGTCATAATACATTGAACGTTTCGACAAAGTAGAGAATACATTCTGATGTTTCGCTCAAAGTTTTCGTATCAAAGTAGTCAGCAACCAATTGTACCAAGTTAAGCGGCCGTTTATTTGCCATTCGAGCGGCTTCCCGGCTGGAGGGGCTGGGTGACAATGCTCAGTAGCCAAATTATTCTTAGGCGGAAGTGTCTTTCTTCCGGCTTAGAATAAGACTCGTATTTGAGATGACGCGGGTTATGCGTTAGCTCAAATCGACGTCGGCTTACGTTCCAGCAATTGTCACCCAGTCCCGGAGGTCGGAATAGGATAGTCATTGCAGACGAACAGAAATCTATCTAATTGGCACCTTTTAACCATGATTCTTACTAAACAAACAGCCAGCACGATGCAGACTTACATAATCAATCAAACTCAATTAACTGGATCGTCATTTTCATGCTATGGGTATTCACAATCATAAGTTTATTTTACCATTATTAATCATTAAAGCCTTTAAATCACCTTGGCTTTACCGATTTTTTATTATTTCCTATTTATTGGTCGAACCGAAGCCCCCAGAACGTGTCGTTGTCACATTCGTTTCATCCGTAACAGTCAGATAAGGGGTAAAAATCCCTTGGGCAATGCGTTCACCCTTTTTAATGTGAACGTCGCGAATCCCCATGTTGATTAATTGGACAAAAATCGCGCCTTCATTCTTGGGATTGTTATAGTAGTCAGCGTCAATGACGCCAATCCCATTCGGTAGAATCAAGTTACGCTTCAAGGGGTTGCTGGAACGATTGGCTAATAGTAAGTATTCACCTTCATTCATAAATGCCTTAATACCCGTTGGAACAAGCCATGGTTTAAGGACTTTAGCCGCCGCATCCAAATCGGCTGCAGAACTCGTTTCACCATGATGTATTTGCCAAAGTACTTTGATAAAGTTCATTTTCCAAATTGACGGTAACGTAAAATCTTCCGCCGCTTCGAAGTCATAGCCAGCTGCTTGCTTGGTGGTGCGGTAAGGTACATGTAACCCCGCCTGCGCGTATTGACTTACAATTTCAAATCCCCGTGCCATTTCAAATTCCTACTTTCTCAACATTAATTTAGTGTTCACATTTTACCATACTTTTATTATAGAAGTTTCGTTGACAAAACGGGCAATTACCGGTTTAATTACGGTAGATATAAAACCCTTTACAAGGTGGTGAAATCAATGGAATTCACGCGTGAAGCACACCGCTTTTATTTTAATGACGATCACGGCAAGTTGGCTGGTGAAATTACCTTCCCCGCCATCAATAATGATCAGACCTGGGTCATTGAACATACCTTTGTTCGTGACGATTTTGGTCATCAGGGCATTGCCGGCCAATTAACCAAAGCCGTTATTGACGCCGCTCGAGTTGAACACAAACGTATTCAGCCACTGTGTACCTACGCTAAGGCTTACTTTGATCGGCACCCTGAAGCTGCCGACGTATTAGTCACTAGTTCTCAATCAAAGGAGTAATTCATATTATGAATCAGGATCAGTTAAAACAACTTGTTGGTCAAAAAGCCGTTGAATACATTCAAGACGGCATGCAGGTCGGCCTCGGAACCGGCTCAACCGTTAAATTCATGGTTGATGCTCTGGGTGAACGGGTCAAAAATGAACATTTAAACATTGTCGGCGTCTCAACCTCCGACCGAACCGCTGCCCAAGCTAAGGCGCTCGGTATCCCGATGAAATCCGTTGACGAAGTCGACCATCTCGACTTAACGATCGACGGTGCCGACGAAATCGCCGATGATTTCCAAGGCGTTAAGGGTGGTGGCGCCGCCTTACTCTTCGAAAAAATCGTTGCCATCAATTCTGATAAAGTCATGTGGATTGTTGATGAAAGCAAAATGGTCCATCAATTAGGTGCCTTTGGCTTACCCGTTGAAGTGATTCCTTACGGCAGCCAACATGTCTTTGAAAAAATGGCTGCCCGGGGCTATAACCCAGTATTCCGTAAAGTCAACGATGAACTCGTCCGGACCGATTCTAATAATATTATCATCGATTTACACATCGACCCAATCACGGATCCCCACGCTTTAGCCGAAGATTTAATTCACATGGTTGGTGTGGTTGAACACGGCCTGTTCTTAGACATGGTCAACACTGTCATTGTCGGTCATGCCAATGGTCCCGAGGTTATCGAAGCACGACCATAGTTTTGTGCGACTTCCCGCTTGCCCCACCCGTCATAAACCGATACAATTAGAATTAGATTAAAGGAGAGTGATCTTTTGAGTAAAGCAATCAGTATGAACCAAATTGCTAACTTTCAAGCCGACTTGGACCAACGTCCCGAAGCAAAAGTCATCGAACGTAGTGTCACTAAGAACGGTATCTTAGCAAGCAGTCAAGATATTCAGGCCATGAGCCAAACCACACCAGTATTTTCCATTGATTTGGATACAGGTGACGTTGCGAACCAAAAGCAAAGTGGCCGTTGCTGGATGTTCGCCGCTTTAAACACGATGCGGCATTCATTAGCTGAAAAATTCAACTTGAAACATTTCGAACTATCACAAAACTACACCTTTTTCTGGGATAAGTTCGAAAAAGCGAACTATTTCTATGAAAACGTGTTGGCAACCGCTGACCAACCAACTAGCAGCCGTAAAGTTGCCTGGTTGATGACCACGCCACAACAAGATGGTGGCCAATGGGATATGCTCGTTGCCATTATTCAGAAGTACGGTATCGTGCCTAAGAGTGTCATGCCTGAAACTTACAACAGTTCAAAATCGGCTGAAATCAACAGCACACTTAACTTAAAGTTACGTAAAGATGCCGTTGAATTACGTGAACTAGTGGCTGCCGGAACTAGTGACGACGCGATTCAAGAACGCAAGGAAAAAATGTTAAATGAAGTCTATCGCATGTTAGCCTATGCCTTTGGCGAACCCGTTTCACATTTTGACTGGGAATATCGTGATGATAAGAAACAATACCACATCGACCAAAACTTGACGCCACAAAGCTTCTTCGAAAAGTACGTTGGCTGGAATTTGGACGATTACGTTTCAATCATCAACGCCCCAACCGACGACAAGCCTTATAACCATACCTACACGATTGAAATGTTAGGTAACGTCTTAGGTGGCCGTGAAGTCAAACATTTGAACGTGTCTATGGCCGACTTCAAGCAATTGGCCATCAAGCAATTACAAGCTGGCCAAAGTGTCTGGTTTGGTTGTGATGTTGGTCAATCCTCCGACCGCCAAAAAGGGGTCATGGCTACCGATGTCTACAGTAAAGATGAATTATTCGACGTTGACCTTTCAATGTCGAAGGCTGAACGTCTTGATTACGGCGAAAGTCTGATGACCCACGCCATGGTTATCACCGGTGTCGACCTCGTTGACGGCCAACCAACTAAGTGGAAGGTTGAAAATAGCTGGGGCGACAAAGTTGGGACTAAGGGCTTCTTCGTCATGAGCGATGCTTGGATGGACGAATACTGCTACCAAGTTGTTGTTAACAAGGAATTCTTGTCCGATGACTTAAAGGCAGCCCAAGCCGAAGAACCAACTGTTTTAGCACCTTGGGATCCAATGGGTGCATTAGCCTAATTAAGTTTAATGGGCCATCTAAATTAAGCACCATCACTGCTTTAGCGTGATGGTGCTTTTTGGACTGCATTAGACTTAACTACCGCTCAAGGAACTACTAACAACAAACAATAAAAAAATCGACCAAACTCGCGTGAGTTTAGTCGATTTTTTTATTATTACGTTTACTTATAGCAATCACTATTATAATTATTTATACATCTGTTTAAGCGTACTAATTTCACGAGTCGTAATATGTGCTGCTCGATGCGACTGGTAATACATCACCGCACTCTTGTTGTTCTCGTGCTCTAGTCCCAGTGCATGTCCCAATTCATGGGTCGCAACGGACAGCTTATATTCTACCGAATGATTGCTGGCTGGAAAGCGATTCGTATAAATCACACACTTCGCCGAATCCATCCAAGTTGTTCCTTGCGAACCACTTTGATAGTACGTCCGCCAAGTCCGGCCGATTTCCGATCCGGTCGTCTCCGTCTCGTCTTCACTCTCGCCCAACGTAATCTGGACTTTCGCTTGGTCCTTAGCCTCAACTAACCTCACCGCGTTAGTGTTATTCCAACGTTCCACGGCTCGTAGCCAAATCGCTCGATACACCTTGCTGTCACTCGTGATCCGATACGTGATGACCCGACTCTTAAAACGGGCCTTATAGTTCAAAACCTTAGTCCCGTTATTTATATAATCATATTGATAGTTATCCATCTGATCATTGTAGTAGACCTGATCATGCGTCGTATCGTGACCACTAGCCTTATCCGCTTCAACTCGCGACGCATTCGGGTTGATCAGCGTACTGATTTGTGGCGCGAACATCAACAGCATCCCGCAGAAACCCAAGCTCATTATAATTAATAATAATAAATTTTTATGTTTCATCATAACGTTACCCGGCTTTCTGATCAGATTTTTGGCTGTCAAGCGCGCCAAATCGCAACTTTGTCCAACTGATATGTTACAGCGTTCACCATTCTATTACAAGTTATATATTATATTTATTTATGAAAACTGAAGGATTTTATTACATTAAAAATATTTATATTAACTCAAGCAGTTGTGAAAGCACTGTTATATCAACTTTTTAAGCCTGTATCATTTTTTGAGCACTCGTCGGCAATTATTATCAATGATTATAATTACTTATACTGGGCATTTATTTAACACTTTAACTAAAAAAAGAGCTTCAGCGTCTGCTGAAGCTCTTAACTCAGGCTCGATTAATCTGATAATGGTCTAAAAAAGCAGTCCAGATTAGCACTTACTTTAAATAAAAGTACCTCTTAGGAGAACTATTACTAAATTTAATACTCTTCTTTACCGATAACGTGCAGTTGCCGATCAAGGTGATAACAAATTGGCACTCCGTTAGCAACTTCGACACCATCAATCCCAGTATCACTAATATGCTCTAAATATTTGATCATCGCACGCAACGTACTACCATGCGCCACCACGAGTTGGTTTTGGCCGTCTAACAACCGCGGTGCAATCTCATCGATCCAATAAGGCATGATGCGGTCGTAAGCCATCTTCAAGCTTTCTCCCCGCGGTTCGACGGCGGCACCGTACTTGGTGTAACGTCGATCATGGTCTAGTTCAGCTGGTGTCAACAACGGCGGCACCGTATAAAAGCTCCGCCGCCACTGTTGAACTTGCGCCTTACCGTACTCTTGACGAGTCACATCCTTATTTTGACCACGTAAGGCACCGTAATGTCGTTCATTTAACCGCCACGTCTTATACTCAGGCAGCCATAACTGATCAATTTCACTTAACATAATATTCGCGGTAACGATAGCCCGTTTTAGGACTGAGGTATGTACAGCGCCAAACTGCAGTCCCGTAGCTCGTAATCGCTTGCCAGCTTGATGAGCCTGTGCAATACCCACTGCTGTTAGCGGGACGTCACTCCAACCGGTATACGTATTATCCCGATTGGCCGTACTCTCACCATGGCGAACCAATACTAGTTCTGTCATTCTCTTTCCCACCTACTATCTTCAATACTTCCTATGATAATCGATTTGGTTCATTTTTCAAAGTCACAACCAGCTGTTACGTGCGATAACGCGCTTGCCACAAAAAAACGGTCAAGCTGATTAATATCACCCTGACCGTCCACGATTAATTAATTTTCTTGATTTGAAACGGCGTGTGCGGCTTTGATGACATGTTCATCATCAGTGGCGGCCGCTGTTGGCTGCTCAATCGCACCCATCGTATCCCGTTCACGGAACCGATTACCGACAAAGGTCACGACGGAACCAATCAAAATCACAACAATTCCGACCACTGTCGTCCACAAAATTTGTTCATGGAGGATCAACGCTGCTAAGATTGGCGCCAACCCCGGCTTAATGAAGAATACTAGGGAAGCCGTTGAAACATCGGTTTGTTCCATTGCCAAGAAATAAAACGCGAAGCCCCCACCAGTAACACAAACGCCGATAAAAAATAGTAACCAGAAATAGTTGAGATTAACATTCACCAAAACCGGAATGGCAGCAAATTGCCGCAAACCGATGGCCGTCAACCCATTGGCGACAGCCGGAATCTTAGTAATCCAAGCTAAAACTAGAAGTTCAAACGCACCAGCAAAGAAAGTAAAACAAGTCATCGTCAGCCCATTCAAGCCCCGTTTAACAGACCCATAACGCGAGATGATACTGTACAGCCCAAAAGTCACGGCAGACCCGATGGCTAATAGCAGCCCGAGCCCATTCGTCAAATGGGCCGGATTAACAATGATCAACAACCCAATCACAGAAATCACGACGGAGATCAAGTTAGCTCTACCCAACCGTTCTCGCAGAATTAAATAGGAGAATAATAGCGCAAATACCGGATTACAACTAAACAATACGGCCACAGTCGAAGCTTGATCGACCGTAATCGCGAGTTGGTAAAGCGACATACTGACAATGACACACACTAGCCCGGTTAAAGCAAATAGCCGCCAGTCAGCACTCACTAACTTTCGTCCGGTTTGCTTTAATGCCCGCAATGCAAATGGCAGTAACACAATTGCCCCAATAAAAAATCGAATTAGATTCAATTGGATTGGGTTAAAGGCACTGCCGGCCATCTTTAGCGCAATTTCCATCGAACTAAACATTAAGGTCGAAATTGCAATGTAAAGATATGCTTTCTTCACGAAACGTTCGCTTCCTTCTTAATCAAAATTTAATACGCAACGGTTCTCAGTATAGCACCATTTTCACGTGACTTTCAAATCAGCTCAGTATACTACCTCGCTTTTATCCACGGGAAAACGCCGTTTAACGCGGAATCAGGCGTTATTTTTTTCAATTTTTAATTGCCTTTGAAAACAATTTTCATCAGGCTTGAACCATTCAATGGCATCTTGCCGCCTCAAACATCATCCAGCACGCACTCATCAGCTTGTCATCAAAAACTACCAGCGAGACGTGTTGGGACGGCCCTGAGCAGAAAGTATCTAATTGGTCAAACCTTGTTGACCGAACTAAATTGAGTTTTCATCATTAACAACCAGCAAAAAAGCACCCGCAACGCCTGTCACTAGTGGCACGCATTCGGGTACTTTTAATTTTAAGTCACACAATAATTAACGAATAAAGTTGGCTTGAACGATCACCATCAAAATCGGAATAACGATTAGGCTCAATAGTGTCGTTTCTGTCACCATGACCGCGGCATAATCGGCATCCGCCCCGTACAGTTTGGAGACAACTGGTGCGTTCGTCATGACGGGCATCGCGGACTGCAGAATGAAGACTTGCTTCATCTCCAATGGAATCGACATTGGAATAAGCATCAGCGTCATCAGTACCGGCGCAAGGATAAAACGCCCAAGTAAAATTCCCAAGCTATCCCGGTCGAAGCGCATGCTGCTTAACCCGGCGTTGGCCATTGAAATCCCAATAAAGATCATGGACAGCGGAATCGTTAGACCGCCGATATATGAGAAATCATCCATCAAGAATTTTGGAACGTGAATGTTTCCTAGAACAAGCAAGACACCAATCATAAATCCTAGTAATGGCGGTGAGAAGATCTTGGTCAGTGTCTGCTTCAAGTCAAACTTAGCGGTGCCAGTACCGTCACGTTGAATCAAATAAACGCCCAGCGTCCAGAAAATGGTGGTATTGGCCATGTAATAAACTAACACGTATGGCAATGCGCTATTCCCAAACAAGGCTTGATTAACCGGTAGCCCAATAAACACCGTATTGGAGTTCAAAAACATGGAGGCAAATAAGCCGCGATGACTCTTTTTAATATTTAAGGCTCGCATCACCCCGAACGAAATGCCAAACAAAATAGCCATATTAAGAACTGGAAAACGTAATCCTGGCAACGTTGATAATAATTTATGCGCTGTAAACTGCTTTGTGATCGTTGCAATCATATAGGCTGGTAGCGCAATTTGAGTGACCAATCGGGCAATCAGCTTAGTCGCACTTTCATTAAACCAGCCCCAGCGTGCCAACAAGTAACCAACTGCAATCATCACGATGATCGTCATGACACCTTGAATACTCTGCACGAATGTCTGTAAAATTTGCACGCTCAGTCTTCCCCTCTTAACAAATTGCTCATCATTGAATATCGCTATCAAGCTATGTAAAATAATAATTCAATGAGAATTATTCAAGTATACCACTGTTTTATGATGGCTTGTACCGTAATTTATAGATGGAAACGTTTGACGCCGGTCACAATATTACTTATAGTGTTCTATAATTGTGTTACTACTGATGCCAGTAATTTTTTGATTATTAAAATCTTTTTAAATTACTAACTTTAAGGACCAATGATTTGCTAAACGTCATAAAATGACTATTGAGGGAAAAATCTAAAGTGATGAGGAACGAATATGTCAGAAAATAACAATGATAATGAAATGGGACCACGCCAACGCCGCTATCGTGAACAGCAACAGCGTAACCCACATTTGAAACCACACAAAAAACGTCCTTGGTTAATTACTTTACTAATCGTCGTTGTCCTGTTGATCGTTACGGGTGGCTGGTGGGGCTACAAGACCTGGAATGCCGCTAAGGATACGATGAATACGACCTACCAGTCGACCGGCTCGACCAAGCTTCGGAATGTTGATGCCGTTATTAAGAAGGGCAAGCCATTCTCGATTCTACTGTTGGGAACTGATACTGGTGCACTAGGTCGCGGCAAGGACTTCTCAGCCCGGACTGATACCATGATTGTTGCGACAATCAATCCTAAAAAAGAAAGTATGACGCTCACTAGTATTCCACGGGATACGCAAGTGATGATCGATGGGCAATCACAAAAAATTAACGCAGCCTACACCATTGGGGGCGCAAGTGGTGCCGTCAAGTCAGTAGAGAAGTTACTGGATGTTCCAATTGACTTCTACGTCTTACTGAACATGGGTGGTTTAAAACAGATCATCAACGCGATGGGCGGCGTGACCGTGACACCTAAGCTGACTTTCAAATACGGTAATGCCAACGTTAAGAAAGGCGTTAAGATCAAACTTAATGGTGCAGCGGCACTTGATTACTCACGGATGCGTTATGACGATCCTCAGGGTGATTATGGTCGTCAAAAACGGCAACGGCAGGTTATTATGGCCATGGTTAGTCAGTCTAACTCACTTGGGTCAATTGCCAATATTGAAAAGATTACGAAAAAACTCGCTAAGAACATGCGCACCGACTTAACTTGGAATGACATGGTCGCACTCGATACGAAGTACAAGAATGCGTCTCACCATGCCAAATCATATACCGTTCAAGGTACTGACGCGACGATCGATGGGCTCTCTTATCAAGTTGCCTCTTCGTCAGAACGTTACAAGAATTCGAAGCGCATCCGTAAAGCGCTGGGACTCTCAAACAGTAATTTAACAGAGTCAGTCTTCTCTGAGACAGCTTCAATTACAACGGGTAGCTCAAGTTCCAGTTCAAGTTCATCAAGTACCACAACGTCTAGTGATACCACTACTTATGGCACTAGTACGACACAAGATACAACGACGCAGGACCAGACCACGACTCAAGATCAAACCACGACTCAAGATCAAACCACGACTAATCAGTACTAAGCAACTATTAAAAAATGGGTTTCTTCAGAATAAAAATTCTGAGAAGCCCATTT
Source organism: Lactiplantibacillus sp. C232 (assembly GCF_023806725.1). NCBI lineage: Bacteria > Bacillati > Bacillota > Bacilli > Lactobacillales > Lactobacillaceae > Lactiplantibacillus > Lactiplantibacillus sp. C232. The sequence continues at coordinate 41,736 of NZ_JAMSKZ010000016.1, read as the reverse complement.
TTTGATGATTATTTTTAATTGACCGGCCAAGATTGTAAAAAGTGTTGAAACTTTGCTTCGCGCTGTTCAATTAGATCCGGTGCCGGCAATGCTTCTAGTGCGGCAAGTTGGGTCTCAATCGCCTGGTTGATCGCAGCGACTAATGTCTGATCCTGATGGTCAATAACCAGGTCAACTAAGCCGCGCGACTGCAAAGCGCTAGCTGTCATTGGTAATAAATCGATGGCGTCACTGCTGGTCTGTTGCCCATGTAAAATCGCGGTGACTGCCTCGGGAGAAGCAACGTTGAAAAGTGCATCATCTAGCATGATAATGCGGTTGGCGTTGGCAAAGGCTAACGCCCCACCGCTATGGCCCTCACCGAGAAATACAACAACGTTCGGTACGGTCAGCTGACCAGTCGCCGCAATCAAGTCCGCAATGGCCTGACTCTGACCATAGCGTTCCGATTGGGGGCTCGCATCAGCACCTGGCATATTGATTAAGCTAACGACCGGCCACCCAAATTTAGCCGCATGGGTTACGACTCTTAACGCCGTGCGATAGCCGGGAACAGTTAATGCTCCCCCGTTTTTTCGACGCCGGCTCGCAATATCAACACCCCGGTCAACGCCCAGAACAGCTAATTGGCGACCAGTGGCAGTGCGCCCAAAGCCCGCCGTTAAAGCCGCATCCTGACCTAATAAGCGGTCACCCCGTTGTTGCGTCATTGTCGGCAATAACGCTTGAATGATAGTCGGCGCACTGATCCGATCAGCCGCCCGTAATCGCTGTAATCGTTTATCCATGGGCTGACCTCCCAATCCCATAATTCACTAATGCTTGTCCTAGCGTTGACCGCAATTGAGGTCGTTCAACAACTGCATCCACCATACCATTTTTAAACAGCTGATCCGCCGTTTGAAAATCCGCCGGCAGCTTGACAGGCAAAGTTTGTTGGATGACCCGGGCTCCGGCAAAGCCAATCTTAGCACCCGCTTCTGCGATAATCAGGTCACCCTTAAACGCAAAACTCGCCGATACGCCCCCCATAGTGGGATCTGTCAGCACTGTGATCAAGGGTAACGGCGTTGCTGCTAACCGTGCTAATTCTGCCAGAATCAAATTCATTCCGACCAAGGCATAAACACCTTCTTGCATCCGAGCACCACCTGAGGCGGTCACAATGATCAGTGGTAACCGTTGGGCCCGCGCTTGTTCACTAGCATGCAATAAGCGACGTGTGACCGCCGTGTTTAACGTCCCCATCATAAAATGACTATCCATCACTGCTAAGATACAGGGTTGTTGCTCAATCAAGGCCGTTCCACAGACAACAGCCTCGTTTAATCCGGTCTGGCGTTGGGCCCGCCGCAGTTTGTTCGTATAGTCCGGGAACCCCAGCTGATTGACAGGCCGCTCAGTCATCGTCAACGGCTGAAACGACCCTTCGTCGACGAGTTGTTCTAATCGTTGCGCCGTCGTCAGTCGTTGCCAATAGTGACAATAAGGACATTGCTGATAAGTGCCCCATTGGCGTTGGTGGACGTGCCGACCGCACTTAGGGCAGGCTTGCCAGGTCCCAGAAGCTGGATAATGACTCATTTCGACGCCTCCCAACGTGCTAGACTGTGAATCGTGTACTGATCATGAATGTAGGCCGGCCGGGCCACCGTTTGCTGTAGAAAAGTTAAGTTCGTCGTGGGTCCCGTCAATGTTACTTGCGCTAAGGCCCGTTGTAAGTTGCGCACGGCTTGCTGACGGTTCACACCGGTGACCATCAACTTGGCAATTAAACCATCATACATGGTTACTAGCCGATCGCCCTGATGATAATCCGTATCCACTCGTACATCGGCTGGCCAGCTCAGCGTTTCAATCCGCGTCTGCTTAACCGGTAAGGTAGCGGTCAATCGAGCTTCGATCGCCGTACACTTGGGCTGCAAGCCAACATGCTCTGGAAAATCAACCGTGACGCCAGCCGCCTGTTTGATTTGTTCAGCCACAATATCAATTCCGGTGGTTAATTCTGTCACCCCGTGTTCAACCTGTAAACGCGTATTCATTTCCATGAAATAGAACTGACCATCCGCAAATAAGTATTCAATTGTGCCCAAGCTTTGATAATGTGTACCCGCTAATAACTGCCGGGACAAATCGTATAAGGTCCGGCGTTGTGTCTCAGTCAAAATACTTGCCGGACTTTCTTCGAGAACCTTTTGCTTGTGCAATTGGAGGCTACAGTCACGATCACCAAGAATGAATAATTTCGTCCCCGTGCCGAGGACTTGAACTTCAATATGGCGGGCAGTTGTCAGAAATTGCTCTAAATACATCGCATCATTCAAAAAGGACGCAGCAGCTTCTTGACGCGTAGCCCGCAATTGTTGATGGAGTTCATGAACGTCGGTAAGCACTCGAATACCCTTGCCACCGCCACCATAACTGGCTTTCAAAACTAGTGGAAAACCGATCTTGGCGGCCGCGTGTTTAATATCCGGCCATGCCAAGCCTTGTAATGATTGACCTGCTAGTACCGGAACGGCTTGTTGCCGTGCAAAATCCTTAGCGCGGGCCTTATCACCCATCAACTTAATTTGCTCAGTCTGCGGGCCAATCCAGGCAATGCCACATTCCGCACACATGGCGGCAAAATCCGCATTTTCAGCTAAAAAACCATATCCCGGGTGAATCGCATCGGCGTGCGTATTAATTGCAGCCATTAGAATCGCTTCGGCATTTAAATACGATCCACTGGCAGCTGCAGGTCCGATACAGACCACTTCATCCGCTAATTGTGTGTAACCCGCATGCCGATCAGCAGTTGAGCAAACGGCGACCGTCTGAATATTCAATTGTTGACAGGCTTTGATAATCCGTACGGCAATTTCACCGCGATTCGCGATTAACAGCTTGCGAAACATAGCTACCGATCCTTTCGCATTGTAAATAACGGTTGTTCGTACTCAACAGTGGCGTCGTCAGCAACTAGTACTGCTGTTAACGTCCCATCGGTCGGACTAACTAATGGATTGAATAATTTCATACTCTCAATCTGGCCTAGTTCTTGACCAGCTGTCAGTGACTGACCAACCTTTAAATCTGGTGCCAAGTGGACCACCCCGACCATCGGACTCGGCAGTGTAACGACTTCATCTTCAGTCTCCGCAACTGTGCTGGCAGGCGTAGCGGCTACGGGAGTTACCGTTTCTGAAGCTAACGCTGGTTTTGTCACTTCAATCTCCAAGTCGCCGGCTTTAACGCGAATTTGCTGATAACCCTGTCGCGCGTATTTCTCAACTAATCGATCTAAATCTTTTAATTCCATCTGCACACCCCTACTTCTTGATCAAGACTGAGCCATACGCTAGCCCGCCACCAAATGCTGTTAACAACACTGGCCCAGTTAAGGTATCAAAAACATTGGCTAAGGCCATTGCCACCCCAGCTGAGGACGTATTACCATAATGATCAACATTATGTGGAAACTTCGTCATTGGTAACGCCAAGTTAGCCGCAATTTTTTCAATGATCCGTAAATTAGCTTGATGACAGATCACGTATTGTAAATCACTGGGTGTCAGTTGCGCACTCGCAATTAACCCACGCATCTGTTCTGGAACAACCGTCGTGGCAAATTGAAAAACATCCCGTCCAACTTGGTAAAACGCATCCGTTTGCGGGTAGTTCGTTGCGGCAACTTCAGTAATCGGCCGTACTCGTCCAGAGTGAATGACCGTAGCGTTTCCTTGCGATTCTAATTTCTCAGCGATCAAGCTGTTTTCATCTGGATTGTCAGTAGCTTGTAATAACGCGCCACCAGCACCGTCCCCAAAGAAGACGGCTGCCGTCCGGTCCTGAAAGTCCATCATCTTGGAATTAACTTCCGCACTGATCACCATCACATTCTGGTATTGCCCACTGCGAATAAACTTGTCAGCCGTCGCCAGGCCAAACGTGAACCCAGCACACGCTGCACTCAGGTCGAACGCAAACGCATTATCAGCGCCAATATTAGCTTGCACTAAACAAGCCGTCGCAGGTGTTAAGGCATCGGGCGTAATTGTCGTGACTAGGATCAAATCAATGGCACTGGCAGCTAAACCACTTTTTTGTAGTAACTGCTGGGCGACCTGGGTGGCTAAATCCGAGGTGTTTTCATCATTCATCGCGTAGTGTCGGGTTTTAATCCCAGTATGCGCCTGAATCCATTCGTCGCTAGTGTCCATAATGGCTGCTAATTCGTCATTATCAACAACGCGTGCCGGAACATATTGTCCCATGGCGGTTAATTTTGTATAAGTTGGCATTTTTAAACCCCCCGCTACTTTCCGTTTCGATTAGTTTAATTTTATCAATAAAAGCCTATCCGTCAAAGTTTACGGCTGTATTTTTGGTAAATCCTTAGAAACCTAGCCAAAATGAAAGAACAGTGGTGCCCATAACCGACACACCACTGTCCATCATAACTTTGTTAATACTTATCTGGCGCCATAAAGCCATTTTTAGCTAATAGCGGCATCACATCAACCCGTTTATCCGTCGGAACTTTCTGTGCAAACACCTTTAATCCCGCTGCTTGTAACGCATATAATGCCCGTGCTTCGGCTTGACCGATTGCAATAGCATTGGTGACCATCACCATGCCCGCTGAAAAAGCTAGGCTACCAATATCAATGCCCGTTTTGCTAAAATCAAGTCCCCCCGCTACTAAGCGCGCCATGTTCTGGGGCGTATCAGTCAGGATTAGTGGCTTTACTTCATCAAATAGCGAGTCTTGATAAATCTCGATCATTTTGTCGACCGTAATCACATTAGCTTTCACACCAGGGGGCGCGGCTTGCACAATTAGAATCTTGCGAAGTGCATCCTGGGCAACTTCGTCTGAGACGACCAAAATACGGTTAGGACTGACCGTCTTGGTCCACACCGTGGCAACTTGCCCGTGGAGTAGCCGACTATCAATGCGTGCTAAACGAATATCCATCGTCATAGCGGTTCATCTTCCCCATCGTCCTGTAACAACTTGAGATGCTTAATCCCAATCTTTCCAGTCTCTTCAAGGTGGGCAATCACCTCATCAATTGGCTTATCACGAACAGTGTAAGCCTCAATCAGCATTGGCAGATTCAGACCGGTAATCAGACCCATGCGCTCTGTATGTTCGGCAACGATCCGACTAGCGGCGTTAAATGGCGAACCGCCCCATAGGTCAACCAAGAATAAAACTTGATCATCCGCGTCAAATCTGGCAACCGCAGCAGCTAATTTATCAGCTAATTCATTAGGTTCTTCGTCTAGTTGAAAGGTAACCGTTTGGACCTTATCTTGCTTGCCAAAGATCATGTAGGATGAATCGACAACGCCCTGCGCAAAACTCCCATGACTGACAACGACAAATGCTAACATCTACTTTCCCTCCTCAGTCGGTTAAATCTACTCAATAAGATACATGCAAAAAGCATGCCAAGTTAGTGTATCAACTCATCGCGACCTTTGCCTGATGAGTCTCCAATAATTGCACAATATAATAATTTTCAGCATCTGAGAAGGTTAACTGTAGTTGATCTGTCAATTGCTGATTGGCCTGTTGCACAAGTGGGTACCACTTCGATGCCATAATGTCTGGCATCTCTTCGGTGGGTGCCGAAATTTCATCTTTGATGGCCGTTCGTTCTAGCGCACCCGCTAAGTGCATAATCAAATCAATGCGAAAAGCATTCGTCATTACACCATCCAAGTGCGTCGCAATCACTTCGCTATACTCCCATAAAATTCCCGTTAACTTCTTAGGATTTAAAAACGTGAAGTAATCGCCTAAGTACCGTTCGCAGAGTTCCGGTGTCAACTGCTGACTTTCTTCCGCCATGGTCTGTGGCGAATCGATACCCGTCGCTAACTGGTCAATAAACTTTTCGCCACCACCTTGTAGCAATTCTTCCAATGAAATAAAAGGGACGTCTAATTCGGGTTTTGTAATCCCAGTTGCCGCAATGATTTGATAATTTTGACTGATTTGTTGTATCCGTGTCTTCATTTCGACCACTGAGATTGGGAATACCGTAATACCTTCGATAAAGTTTTGAGCTAATAAACTGTCTAAAATTGACTTGATACGTTCAGCCGTCCCAACGCCGGTCGCACAAATTGCAATAATCGCCCGTTGTGCCGTCTTATCCGTCGCTAAGGCGGGCTTGACTGTTGCGCGCTGACTATCCGTTGGTAGGTTCCGTGAAATTCGCGAATAACCTTTGAAACCAACGAGCTCCTGATACATAGAATCCAGATCACTATCGACCAGGCTAGCCTTCCGAACGGCTTCCAAAACAACCGGCGTGGTCACCATGTCAATCGTTCGCGTCGCAATTCCTGTCTCCTGCTGAATTCGTTCCCCGAAGGTCGTTAACGACCCCATATCGACTAGTAACAAAATTCCTTTCCCAGAATCAAGCTTTTCTACTCGTCGCTTGACATGATCATAGGCGACACTCGGGTCCATATCGAGAGGCATGTCGAAAGCCTGAACATCATAATCATCTAACAATTGTCCGACGACCTGTGCCATGGAAGACGCGGTACTCATCCCGTGCGCTGCCACCAACACGCCAACTTTGCCGTTAAGCTGCATCGATTTTAACGAGATGAGCAAAATGGCCAGATAATAAACTTCGGACTTGGGAATCGGTAAATGATACCGTTCCTCTAATCCTTGCTTGAGCGCCTCCGCTGCTTTGATTTCAGCCGGATATTCACGCACCATCGCTAACATATCCGAACTCATTTGACGCATGGGCTTGCCTGCCTGGATGCGTTTGATAAAGGAGCTGACGTGCAAGCTCACAGCGTAAATAAAGTTATCCTTGAAATTATAACCTAGCATGTCTTGAACCGTCATCTGCGCCGTCTTGGTAAAATCAATGACGTCCTGATCAACGATCTCGGCTAACTTGTTTTCTGGTGAAACTTCTAACTGATTTTGTTTATAAAATGATTTTAAATGCACATTGATATCGGTCGTGATGAAACGATTGATGTGTTCTTTATCAAGGCCTTCCCGTCGGAGTAACGCTGCTTTATCACCAATAATCTCATATAAATTATATGGTAATTCATAATTATCGTTCTTATTACGAAGCGGCGTTGGACCATCATTTGGCTTCACGATGAGAACCGGGTCCAACAACTCAGAGATGGCCCCCAGTTCGTGACGGTTAGAGGCTACTGTCATGAGACCGCTACGGATATTTTGTGGCAAATCATCCATCGTGATTGTGATTTCACTGTCATTTTCGATGCTATTGACAAAACCCTGGGCACACACCAGCTGAATGTTCGACTTCAACTGACCGACGTTCCCAAATGTGACTGAGCCAAGTAAGGCCTGCACCACGTCCTCCGTTAACCGAATCTGTTTATTGATTCGATTAGCTTCCAATGACAATAATGCCTTCAGTAATTCTAAACGTTCCTTGGCTGAGCGATGATTGAACGCTGGTAGCTGAATCGTAATCGGAATTCGCCGAACAAAGGTCTGCAGTAGGGTACTTTCTGGGTCCTCGGTCGTTGCACAAACTAAGCGGACATTGGCATGGTGACTCTTCGCCGTCTCACCGAGTCGTGAATAAGTCCCGTGATCCATGAAATAAAAAATCATTTCCTGACCTTCTGGTGGTAGACGGTGCACTTCATCTAGGAACAACATGCCCCCATCCGCTTCTTGGATCAAACCGTCCTTATCTTCATTAGCACCTGTAAAAGCCCCCTTAACATAACCAAACAAATGCGACATCAATAATTCCGGATTATGCGCATAATCGGCACAATTGAACGTAATCAGGCCTTGCGGGTTCGTTAAGACTTGTTGGGTTTCCGCAAAACGATACATGGCGTTTGCAAAGTAAGTTTTACCAGAACCAGTCGGGCCAATGATTAATGTATTTAATCCCCGCGGTGGGTAAAGAATGGCCGCTTTCGCCTGTTCCACTTGATTAGCAAGGCTCTCATGCGAGCCAATCATGCTGGCAAATATATCATTTACAACCGGTTTAGGCACAGACGTCGCGACGGGCGCTGTCGGTATTCGCTCTGTCGTCGCTCCATTCGCTACGCCACTAGTTGTTGTGGCCGTTGTGGCTGTTGCATTCACCGGAACATAGTGCACAGGCCGCCCTGTCAGCTTGTGCAACTGGCCTTCTCGCACCAGTGCATTTAATTCCTTGCTGACGTTTGAACGCGCTATCATTAAAGCGGTCGCTACCATTTCCGTCGTCAGTCCGTGTCGATCGCTATGTTGACGGACGTATTCACAAATCTTGGATTTTCTGGTCAACTTCGCCACTCCTTTTCACCACTATCAAATAGCTGATCCGTTTTGATACACTATAACACACTATATTCTACCATAGTTCCCGACTCAGTTACTTTTTAAGACTTGTCAGTACAACTATTTCTGTTTCATGGTATTGAAATTCCATTTATGACGCACCTTAACGTGCTCAGATACTGCTTTTGATGCGTCAAAAAAAGCTTAGACACTGCAACGCGCTAACCCCACCCGTTGATACCTAAGCTTCTTAAACTAACTATTAAATAATCACCAATCCGTCGGCAAAGAACCCTCGACAGCATTGGTCATTATTTCAAATACTTATCTTTTTTACCTTTACCCTTGAATATTCTCCCAAGGACTTGGAAAAATGTCAGTGATTTTACAATTCGATCAGGCTCAATATATTGCCGAACGGCTCGTAACACTTTCTTAGGGTCCTTAGCTGAGAAAGTAATCATACCGTTCCGTTTCGTTTGAAAAGAGAACCGCGGAATCCAACGGCCACCAAACATTACGGATACGACCACATATTTCACTTCAGTCCAAGGGATTTGAATAAAATTACGAACATTGCGATCATCATAAAATTCAAATCCGTTATCACCGACCATAATTTTACCGTAATCGGTCAATCCCATATGTGAATTACCGTTCGTAACTAAATCAACCTTAGTATTGATTGATTGCACCATATTAATCCCTCCTCGTATCCATCCTCATACCGATTATACGGCGAGTTTGTCAGTTATGCAAAGTACGCTTGTAAATAAAAAGGATGAGCTCCCACGAGTCCATCCTTTAAATATGACATAAGCAAGTATTACATCCAACCAATAACGTGCATTAGAACCCCAAATACGAAGAGGCCAAGAATGATAATGATTGGTGAAACTTTCTTCTTTAATAACCACATGCAGAGGAAGGTTAACAGCAACGCCATCAAACCAGGAATCAATTGATTCAAGTTATCTTGTAAGGTGGTTACCTTGTATTTGTCAAGTGAACGGCCAGCAGCTTGTTGTGTTAAAGCTTCCTTAACACCAGAAGCACCCTTTGGCAGTTTATCCCAGTCAATGTACGAACCAGCTTGTTGCTTAATGGTCGAAACTTTAACTGGACTGAAGTCAACAACAACCCACCGTTCGATTAACGCCGCCAAGATAAACATCCCTAGCATGGAAGCACCACGGGTAATATCTTGTAAAATACCACCAGATAAGTCATCAGTAATCTTAGAACCGGCTTTGTAACCGAATTCTTGGGTATACCACATGAAGCCCATCCGAATGGCATTCCAAACAACGAAGTACAAGATTGGTCCAACAATGCTACCAGAAATAGCCAATGATGCAGCTAAGGCACCAACGATAGGCTTAACCGTGTACCAGAACACTGGGTCCCCAACACCGGCTAAAGGTCCCATCATACCAACTTTAACCCCTTGAATCGTAACGTCATCAATAGGTGCCCCATTGGCACGTTCTTCTTCAAGCGCTAAGGTAACACCAATAACTGGTGAAGCCACGTATGGATGGGTATTGAAGAATTCCATGTGACGCTTCAAAGCAGCAGCACGGTCTTCTTTAGTTGTATATAATTTCTTGATTGCTGGAATTAAAGAATAAGCCCAACCACCGTTTTGCATACGTTCGTAGTTCCATGAACCTTGGAGGAACGTTGAACGCCACCAAACATGCAGACGATCACTTTTACTTAATGTAACTTTTTTAGTAATATTTGTAGTTTCAGACATCTCAGTTTGCCTCCTTCTCTAATACTTGTCGATAATGTCGCCAACCGGATCACCCGTGTTGGAGCCACCACCATTGCCAGAGTTACCTTGCTTTGAAAGTGCCAAGTACATTAAGGCTAAGGAAATACCAATTGCACCTAAACCAATCAAAGTAATTTCACTGATCGCAGCTAAAACAAAACCTAAAGCGAAGAATGGCCAAACTTCACGAGAAGCCATCATGTTGATAACCATTGCATAACCAACGGCAACAACCATACCACCACCGATTGATAAACCATCAGTTAACCAGCTAGGCATAGCGTTTAACATTGCCTTCACTGGCGTAGCACCAACGGCCAAAATCAAAGCGGCTGGAATCGCAATACGAAGTCCTTGCATGCAGATCGCAACCCATTGCCAGAAGTCAATTTTACTAAAACTACCTTCTTCAGCGGCACGGTCCATGATGTGGACAATCCCAGTTGCTAACGTACGAGCGATGATCGTTAAGAGTAACCCAGCAACGGCTAAAGGAACGGCAATCGCAATAGCTGAAGTAACTCCGGCACGGCCTTGACCACCTAAAACTAAAATAATTGCAGATGCAATTGATGCTAACGCAGCATCAGGTGCAACGGCGGCACCAATGTTGGCCCAACCTAAGGCAATCATTTGTAAACTCCCACCTAAGATAATACATGGGACTAATTGTCCGGTTACTAATCCGATTAGGGTACATGCAACAACTGGTTGATGGAAGTGGAATTCATCCAAAATACCTTCCATACCAGCTAAAAATGATACAAGTACGACTAAAATCACTTGAATTACGTTCAAATTCATGATTTAATCCTCCATCTTTTCTGATATTCTTGGAACTACTTTTGTTCCTTCAACATATTTTCAGCTTTGTTCAAAATGTTATCCATATTTTCTTTACCATCACTTGGAACCTTCCGAACATCAAATTCGATGCCGTCTTTTTCAAGTTTACGGTAAGTGTCGATATCATCTTGATCAAATGCCAAAACCTTGTTTGGTTGAACTTTACCAGCCGAATGAGCCATCGAACCAATATTCAATGTCTTAATTGGCACACCACCCTCGATTGCACGTAATGCATCTTGTGGTGTTTCGAATAAGACCAACGCCTTTTGACCACCAAAGTGCTTGTCATCTTTAGCAATCTTAATCATTTGAGCAATTGGAATAACGTGCGCTTTGACACCAGATGGCGCTGCTTGCTTGATCATGTTAGTCCGCAGTTCGTCTTTAGCAACGTTATCAGACGCAACAATGATCCGAGTTGGGTTAACTGTCTTACTCCAAGCAGTAGCAACTTGTCCATGCAAGAGTCGCGAGTCAATCCGTGCTAACCCATATTCCAACTTCCCTGGCCGGCCAGCATTATTGTTGGTCGTTGCAGCGGCAGCAGCCTTTTCTTCCTTAGGTGCTAATGCTTCAGGACGAACCTTTACGCCATCCTTAGCAGTTTCAATGATATGCGTGGCAATTTCGTGTGCCGAATCCATTGAAAGTCGTGAAGCATACGCTTCAATTAACATTGGCAAGTTCAAACCGGCAACGATTGCCCATTTGTCCTTGTGTGCTTCAAACAAGCCGTTAACTTGATTGAATGGTGTACCGCCCCAAAGGTCGACTAAGAATAAGACTTGCTCTTGATCGTCGAATGAAGCAATGGCTTTTTCCAACTTAGCCTTGATGTCGTCAGGGCCTTCGCTAGGCATCAACGTAACGGCTTGAACGTTTTCTTGTTCGCCGAAAATCATTGATCCAGATTGATAGATGCCTTTAGCGAATTCGCCGTGACTAGCAATGATAATGCTTACCATCTTTGTACCTCCTATTTTTTCGTTACAGTCATATAAAACGAATAAATAATATCTAAATTGCCTGTAACTATTTATGTTTTTGATACTGTAAGCGCAATCTTTTTCGCACTCACTTATATATATGCAAATTCCGTGCCAAAATACACTAAAGCTAAAAGCCCTTATTTCAGGCTAGAAGTTGATACACTAGTGTGATACAGTATTAAAAACGATTATTTTGTGTGTCAAATAGCGTATTTTTAATATAAAATTATGAAACAGTAACTAATGTTAACTATGGTATCAATTTCTTAATAGCTCAGCGCCCGACGACCATTTAATTGCCACATCGTCTCAAACGCTTGGTTATCCATCTGTCCGGATTGACCACGCCAAGGATCATTGTACCTAATAGTTGCCGTTGTATATCCAGTGAGCGTCACTGTATGACTCGCAAAACCATCGAGTCCCTGAACCCAAGCGACTACCGGATGACGTTTAGTGAGCTGTGCTTTAAGTCGTTGCAGGCCCACCCCGCTGAGATCTACAGCGGACGGCAGATAGTGGCGGATCGTTGGTAACAAGCCTTGGGGGTAGATGTAGAGGCCAATACCGTAAGCCGAAGCAGGATCACCAACAAAACCAGTGTTAGGATTCGAACTGCGCGGCACGTGGCTGGCAAACTGTTCCTTATTAATATTAACGCCGGCATACTGCAGCATCATGGTAGTCGCTGTCATCTCACACCCCGTTGGCAACTCCGGTAGCTGGTCAATCAGTGGTACCCGCAGTTGAACCGAGGCCGTACTGGCGGGTTTTAGCTGATTAGCAGCTATCCAGCCGCTCTGCTGATGACCATTATGCACGTAGTAGAAGCGCTGGTAATGCCCGTTGCGATAAATATCAGCCTGCTCAGTACGCATCCACTGTGTATGCTGGTGATACTTTAAATGTAAATTAACACGCAATTGGGCACGCTGATGACGCACGACGGTTAAATGGTAACCGACACCGTTCTGACTATTCGTCTGATAGACCCGCGTCTGCACCACCTGAATCCCTGTAATCGGATAAGTCGTTACGGCCGCTTGTGCGGGGTAAACCACGCCACTAACAAGCACTCCGCCCACCAAGATACGCCACCACCATCTACTCATTCTAATCAATGCCTGGTCCTCGCCTTCTCTTAATATCGTAATCAGTAGATTAACCGTTTTCATTATAATGCTGGTAATCATGAGATTAAACAATAAGGTATGGCAAATTTGGTGAACATAGTTGAAGTAGTTGGCAAAAAAGCAAGCCTGAAATAACATGACCAGTCCAATTTACCGCAAAAAACATCGATCCATCAAGCTGACCCTAATAATCATCATATTGACAATGAAGAAGCTAAGTACATTAGCAGTTACCTTCATGATAGAATTTAAAAATGACACTGAACTATATGGTGCCTACCACGAGTTGTCTTGAAACAGGTCGAGGTCATAGATGAGTAAAGGTTCATCAGAATTTTATAAGATCATGTATCACGTTCACGGTTACTATTTAAATAGATGGAGTAAATACTTATTAGCGACAGACGTAAACTGGTTTGGTGACAACATGTTGAAAAAAGGTACAGAACATAAAGAAGTCGGCATTAAGAAAAAAATTATAGGTAAAAAAAGCAGCGCTGTCCCTGACATAACTGGGACTTAGGCTGCTTTTTGATGAATCAAGGCGCATTCTGAGATCTGTACGTGGATAAATTTTGTTCAATGTTCATGTGAACGAAAGCCTTAGAATGTGCCTTGAATTTTTGCGAATTTAAACACCTTTATGAATTTTTATCTTTAATCTCTTGTAAACCATCAACAGTATATTTCGGCATACCGGTAGCGTCTTGCATTTCGTCCATAATGGCTTGACGTTGTTTTTCTGTTTTCCCGTACTTTTGAGCAATACGTTGATTGATTTTTAAGATACCGTGAATACTGCCTGTGGACATCCAATCTTTGTGAGTTGCTCTAAACACTGCACCAGTTTTTAATTGATCTATATTATCGGCAATTAGTGCTTTTTGTACTTTATTAGAACCAGACAATTTTTCGGCCGGCTTCCTTAAATATTCAGCGTTCTCTTGAATCTTATCGATCTGATCTCGGTGACGACTCATCTTTCCAAATAGTCTTGTTTCGAATGCATGCAAAGAATCAAAAGCCTCTCGTTCTTCTTCGGTTATCTCCACACCGCCGACTGTAATTCTTTTCGATTCCTGCGTATCAGCTAAGCCCCAAAACATAGTCAACAGACAAACTACAACCAGAATACCTTTCTTTACGCTGAGTTTCTCTTTCCGATGTTTGATCAAAGAAAAAATCAAATAGATTACTGCCAATAAAGCGATAACCCCAAGTAAATATCGCATAATTACTCCTTAACTAACTAGTCATTTCCAATATTGTACATTAGATTTATCTATCATATCCTTTTAAGTACACAACAGCAATATAAAATGTTAAGTCATTATATTCTTAACTAATATAAGTCTCCTTAGTACCGGTTTTAGAAAAATCGCTTTAAGAAATTCCAAAGTTGGTTTTCTAAGAATATGAACATTTAAAGACTTTTTTTGTATGTTTCATATCATCACTTGTTTATTGCATAAAGCAGTTCATAATAAAAGTGTGTCAAAATATTTTTACGGAGGTAAATGTTATGGCTGATCAATTAGTATTAGACACGCAACAATGGTTAAATTCCACTTATGGCGATGTTGATGGTTTTGGTAGCGTTCCTGAAAATGGACTTACCGGTTGGGACACAATTTATGGTCTAACCCGTGGCTTACAACATGAACTTGGTATTACTGATTTAGTAGATAACTTTGGTCCCACAACTGCTAAGCTTTTTGATGAAATTGCTGATGATATTGTACCTGGTTACTCAGGTAATATTACATACATCATCCAAGGTGGTTTTTGGTGTAAGGGTATCGATCCCGCCGCCTTTGATGGGAAGTTTACTAGCGATACTGCTTCTGCCGTCACAACGATGAAAGAATACGCCGGATTGAGTGATACTTCCGGGACCCTGGACTCACAGTTCATGGCCGCACTGCTCAATATGAGTGCATTCACCTTAGTAGCTAATGGCTATGAAAAGATTCGTACGATGCAGCAACAATTAAATCATGACTATCTGGCTTATACTGGCATTCTACCCTGTGATGGCGTATACCAGCGTGACACAAATACCGCTTTGATTTATGCTTTACAGGCCGAAGAAGGACTTGATACGGATACCGCATCAGGAACTTATGGGCCAATGACCCAAGAGTTGACTCCAACTGTTTCAACTGGTGATGATAATAATTTTGTCCGTATATTGCAATGGGGCCTTTACGTAAATAACCAAGCGTATACGGGTGCTTTTGACGGCAGCTATACTTTAGACGTGTCAAGTTCAGTAGCAACTTTTGAGAGTGATATGGCCCTTCCAGAAACATCTGGCGTATCGGCAGGTTTAGATGTCTTCATGAGTCTCTTAACTTCCGCTGGTAATCCTGACCGCGACGCTGTGGCTTGCGACACCTCGCATCAAATAGATGCGAATGAGGCCGCGGCACTCAACTCCGCTGGTTACAAATATGTTGGTCGTTATCTAACTGGTACTGCCGGTACTGGGAGTAGTGAAGTTGATAAAAATTTAACCACCAGTGAAATCAGTATTCTAACTAATGCTGGTCTAAAGATCTTCCCAATCTATCAAGATGGCGCATCCGATGATGAAGATTACTTTACCCAGACCAAGGGTAGCAGTGATGGCCGTAAAGCTGGTTTAGCCGCCATGCAATTAGGCTTTCCTGACGATACGATTATCTACTTCGCTGTAGACGTCGATATTCAGGATGGTGACATAGCAGGCACGGTCGAACCATACTTTACAGGTGTTGCCAGCGGGATCAATAGTTTCGGTTTTAAAGTCGGTATTTACGCTACCCGAAATGTTGCCAACACGATTATTACGGATGGGTTGGCCGACAAAGCGTTCGTTTCCGACATGTCTACTGGATTTTCTGGCAATCTCGGTTTCCCAATGCCGAGCGAATGGTCTTTTGATCAGTTCAATGAAGTCGCTTTTGACGACTTCTACATCGATAAGGTCGCCTCTAACAGTAGTCGTTCGACAGCTGTTGATGATTTTTCAGCTGGTAGCAGCGTTGGAGGTAGCGATGATTTAGCTAAAATAAATGAAATTATTCAAAACCTGAGTGAAACTGATAGTATTTTTTCATTCGTAAAAGATATAACTATTGAAGCAACCAGTAAAACTTACAAAGTTGAAACTCCTGCTGTGGATCTATCTTTAACAGTTGACCTGGAAGGCAATATTAGTGATGACGATGGTGACACTTCAATTAATTATAATATTAATGATGGTTCCGTTCATTTGGCATTAGATGATGAAATCTCGCAAATCATTGCTGAAAACACAGCTGGATTTACTGATACAACGGTGACCGCTTCATTGGATGGAATAGCTTCAGTAATAAAGGATGGTGACATCAAGACTGGTATGTCTGTTAAAGCAACCGGTACATCTATCACATTTAAGGTCGATTCTACATTTGAACATGAATCAACAAATGGTAAAACCTACGAGATAGCGTATGAAATTACTTTGGTAGCAGAGTTCCATTCAATTATCAGTCCTTTACCAGCTTGGGTCACCGCTGTACAAGCGGATGAACACAACACCTCAGTGGAGGATGCAAAAGCAAATGCACCTGAAATCACAACTGTGTTACTGCGTGTTGGTACTGCCGCAGTTGTTGCTCTCGCAATAACTGGTTTAATAATGACAGCCACATTTTTACCGTCGATTATCCCCGGATTAATTACCTTAGCTGCTGCGTAATAATGTAAAATGCTATATGGTTAGACAAAACGATTGGAGTCATCCGATCGTTTTTTATATAAAAATTAGGAGTGGTAAATAATATGGACACAACACAATTTTTATTTTTTGTATGGATTATGTTTTTGGCAATTTTCATTCTGAGCTTGCTCTTTGCACTCTTTACACCAAAGGCATTCACTTACACATCACAAAATCCAAAATCTAAACAACTAATCCGTAAGATACTGATAACTAAACCAATTAGAGAATATCGGCGACAGTTAAAAATAAGTATCCTCTTTAGTACGCTGGGACTAATAGTAATGTGGATTGGAATTATTTTATTTGCGTTCAAGTTTGTGATTGTCTCACTTTTTTTACTTGCCATTGCATCAGCATCATATATTTTTATCGGGGTTGTCACTCCTTACTATGAATATAAGTACTGGTCAAGAGCAGAAAAAAAAGAATTTGGGACGCTGCCACATAAATCCTTTATAAAATTAATGACATGTCGAACAATATGTACGATAACTTTGACTCTTTTATTTTTACTACCAGCAATTTTCAACTCTGAATTTTATGATATCTTATTTAACATTTTTTCTTAAATCAAACTATTCCGGAGCCGAACAAATGCACAATTAAGGTCGATTCTACGTTTGAACATGAATCAACAAATGGTAAAACCTACGAGATAGCGTATGAAGTTACTTTGGTAGCAGAGTTCCATTCAATTCCTTTACCAGCTTGGGTCACCGCAGTACCAGCGGATGCCTTTTTGACTATGCTGCTAATTGATAAACGCCGCGGGTTACATGATCAAAATAATCTGATTGTTGCAAAGTCTGGCGAATCTTAGCTTGCCAATTACGATTATTGTTAGCCTTACGACAACCATCGAGTAGTTGATAAATAGCGTTTAAATCTGTAGCTCCGCCTAGAGTTTCAAGCGCTACTTTTACGAGGCGCGCCCAGGTCACACGGAAAAGTTGACAGAGAATCAATAAAAAAGCCGATATATCAACGATTTCTCGTATCAATATCGGCTATTCTGTATATAAAATGCGGCCAAGAAGATTCGAACTTCCACCGGGTTAACCCCGACAAGATCCTTAATCTTGCGCGTCTGCCAATTCCGCCATGGCCGCATCACAACTCACAAAAAATATCATAACAAAATTTTGCGAGTCTGACAAGCTTATTTTAAGATTTTTGTACTTTTACACCAGTTGCATCCATTGGCAATAAGAATAATTGGCCGGTGAGTGTTGTATCTTGGCTCAATTGTGCCTGCAACGTAGCGAGTTGACCGTAATCACCCAAAGTAATCACCGTCGGCCCAGCACCACTCAAATAAGTCCCCGTTAATCCCAGAGCGTGGGCATGGTCTCTAACCGTTTGTAGTGCCGGCACTAACTTAGCCCGATACTGTTCATGGAACTGGTCCTGTTCTAGCAGCGGTAACGCCACGTCCCAATTTTGAGTTGCTAGAGCAGCCACTAACGTATTCGCCACACTACTACCAGTAACGGCTTGGTGGTACGCCAATTCAGTTGGCAAGGCTTGGCGACTGGCGGTCGTCAATAACGGTTCGTTAGGCACGTAGACACTTGCAAAAAGCATCGGTAACGGTAACTTCACCGCACGGACGCGTTCATCAGTGTTCGTCGCCACAACCAAGCCTCCTAATAGGGCTGGTGCAACGTTATCTGGATGACCCTCCAGTTGAGTGGCAACTTCCAGTAGCTCAGCAGAAGAGCGCGTTGCGCCGGTCAATTCGTTTGCCAGCACTAAGCCGGCTACGATGGCCGTCGAGCTACTACCCAATCCGCGCGCTAACGGGATTTTTGAAGCCATCTGTAAATGCTGTGGTTGTAAATCTGGTACCAAATGCAACGCCGTTTTAATAATTAAGTTGCGTTCATCCGTCGGCACATCCGCCCCAAAGGGATGGTCAATCTGCCAATGGTCACTAGGTTGCAACACTTGTAGCGTTAATTGCATGTCTAGCGCCAGACCGATTGAATCAAAACCGGGACCAAGATTAGCGGAAGTCGCCGGAACCGAAATCGTTAACATGTCCTCACCTACGCATTCTTTAAAACTTTATAACTCGCTAATAGTTGCATATTCTCTTGTTCACCGATTTCACGAGTGATATCTGCTAACTGTTGATCATTCATGGCATGGGTAATGATCACAACACGAGCGTTGCCGTCACCTAATTGATTTTGAATGATTCGACTAAATGAAACTTCTGCGCGGGTCATAATCGCCGTCAATTTCATCATCATCCCCGGCACATCACGCATCTTCAAGGCAATAAAGTGAGGATACACAACATCTTCAGGCGTTGCTAAGACTGTCTCCTGGCGATAAGAGTTAAACGTGTTGCCAGTCGTATTCAACGCAATATTTTTCGCAACCGTTGTAATATCACTCAGCACACTGTTGGCGGTCGGGAGTTCTCCAGCGCCGGGACCGTAAAACATCGTGTTCCCCACAGCCGTTCCCGTTACCATTACAGCATTATTCTCATTTTGCACCGTGGCAAGTGGATGCTGATCAGAAACGAGCACAGGCCCGACTGAGACCGCAATGCGATCGTCAATTTCTTCCGCAATCCCGAGTAATTTAATTGTATACCCAAGCTGGTGAGCTTCCGCAATATCCTCTGGGCTGATTTTCGTAATTCCCTGAACTTGAACGTGGTCGAGGGAAAGACTCATCCCAAAGGCAAACTGCGTTAAAATAATCATCTTGAACGCCGCATCAAGGCCTTCGACATCATTAGTGGGATCACTTTCGGCAAACCCCAAGTCTTGTGCTGAGCTCAAGGCTTGATCATACGACCAATGCTTAGTCAGCATCTGCGTCATGATGTAATTAGTGGTCCCGTTGACGATTCCCATGACCCGTTGAATCCGGTCAGCGGCGAAACTATTATCAATCGTCCGTAAAATTGGAATCCCACCAGCAACACTAGCTTCATAGAACAGGTCACGATGATTTTCACGAGCAATCTGAACCAACTCCCGGCCATATTGCGCAATCAAGTCCTTATTGGCCGTCACCACGTGTTTGCCAGCTTGCAAGGCTTGCGTAATATATTCCTTCGCCGGATGAATTGAACCCATCACTTCGACCATAATTTGAATGGACGGATCATCAAGCAGGGTCGCGATTTGGTCGGTCATCTGAACGTCCCCCAAATCAACTTGTTCGTGCTTTTTCAAGTTGTGGACAACTACGCAGGCTAGTTCCAACTTACGACCGGTAATTTCTGAAATCTTTTCCTGATGCGCTTGAAGCATTTTTACAACGCCGGTCCCGACTGTGCCTAGTCCGACCACACCAATTTTAATCGTTTCCATCTTAATCCCTCCATATCAATAGTTAAGCTAATTCTATCGGAAGCGTACCACTTTAGCAAACCTTTTCAGACTAATTTAATTGGCCCCTGACAACGACCACACGTATAGCGGCGAGTGTCCATGCGGCGCTTGCGGTAATACCGCTGGCCACACCGTTGGCATTCATAAATATACCGATACGGCCGGGCCGTCGCCTGCTTCGGCGCTGGTGCATAGCGCGAGCCATCCACTTGCGCGAGTAATCGTTTAAAGTCTGCATCACGATGCCGATATCCCCGCTTAGTCAAATGTAAATGATAATGGCACAATTCATGCTTGATGACGCCAATCAAGGTGGCCTCATCAAAATCAGTCAGCATCTTCGGATTGATATCAATATCATGCGAGGCCAACTGATAACGACCACCCGTCGTTCGTAACCGAGCATTAAAATAAGCGCGGTGCTGGAACGGACGGTGAAAATCACGCATGGAAATGGTCGCAACGAGCTGCTGTAACTCTAAATCAGTCATTATGCTTCAGCCGGTGCAATCATCGTCAAAGCAATGCGCTGCCGCTGTTCATCAACTTCTTCGACCCACACCGTTACGATGTCGCCAACTGCCACCGCCTGACGCGGATCTTTCAAGAACTTATCCGTTAGTTTGGAGACATGTACGAGGCCATCTTGCTTGACACCAATATCCACAAACGCCCCAAAGTCGACCACGTTGCGTACGGTTCCTTGCAAATGCATCCCTGGTTTTAGATCACTCATCTTTAAAACGTCTTGCCGGAGTAACGGTGCGGGCATCGTATCACGAACATCACGCCCGGGCTTTTGCAAACTACTAATAATATCCTTTAAGGTCAGTTCACCGACACCGGTGCTGGTCGCAAGTTGCGTTAAATCTAATTGATTCAACTGTTGGGCTTTAGTCGTCCCAACGTCCGTCGTCTTCAATCCAGCCGCTGCCAATAACGCTTTGGCTGCGGGATAACTTTCTGGATGAATATCCGTGTTATCAAAAACATTCTTGCCGTCAATGATTCGCAGGAAGCCGACCGCTTGTTCATAAGCTTTCGGTCCCAACCGCGGCACTTTTTTCAATTGTGGTCGGCTCGTGAACTCGCCATTTTCATCCCGATAAGTAATCACATTTTGGGCAATCGTGCTGGATAGCCCCGAAATATGCGTCAATAGCTCCGAACTAGCGGTATTCAAATTGACCCCAACTTGGTTAACCGCGGTCTCAATCACCGTATCTAGCTGCGTTGTCAATTCCTTCTGGGGCACATCGTGTTGGTATTGCCCCACTCCCACTGACTTCGGATCGATTTTGATCAATTCTGCCAGTGGGTCTTGTAGTCGCCGGCCGATACTGATCGCACTACGTTGTTCAACGTGTAGCTCAGGAAATTCAGCACGCGCCTTAGCACTAGCAGAGTACACGGAAGCCCCGGCTTCGTTAACGATGACATAATAAACCGGTCGGGTCATAGTCTTCAATACCTGTGCCACAAACTCCTCGGATTCGCGGGAAGCCGTCCCGTTACCAATCGCAATCATTTCAACATGATACTTCTCTAAAAAGGCTTTAAACTCACCCGCAGCAGCTTCCCGTTTGGCAGTTGGGGCTGGTTTGTGTGGATAAATCACAAGCTTATCTAAGAACTTACCATTCGCATCCATCACGGCTAATTTACACCCCGTCCGGTAAGCGGGGTCGAACCCTAATACCACGCGACCTTTTAATGGTGCCTGCATTAATAAGTGGTACAAATTATCGCCAAAGACTTTGATGGCCTGTTCATTGGCAGCCGCACTCAATTCATTGCGAAGTTCACGTTCGATGGCTGGGCCAATAAAGCGTTTGTAGGCATCCTGATAAGCAGCTTCTACTAGTTCAATCGCTGGGCCGTGGTGCTGACCAATAAAGCGAAAATGACAATACCGGTCAATTCCAGCACGATCAACATCAATGCTGACTTTCAATACTTTTTCGGCTTCCCCACGGTTGATAGCCAGTACCCGGTACGGTACCATCTGCTTGATGGGACTATTAAAATCATAATACTGTTGGTAAACACCTTGTTCATCGGCTGCTTTACCCTTGGGTTTCACTTTTGCGACTAGTAAGCCCCGGTCACGCGTATAATTCCGGACCCAGTTTCGTAAACCGGCATTATCACCAAAGGCCTCAGCCAAGATTTCGTGAGCTCCAGCTAACGCGGTATTCGCGTCTGTGATGTCCTGCGCTTCGTTCACAAACTGCGCCGCGTGTTCCTGAATACCACTTGCCGGAAAACGTAATAACCAAGCTGCTAACGGCTCCAGTCCAGCATCTTTCGCAATCGTTGCCTTCGTACGTCGCTTCTGTTTGTACGGTAAGTACAAATCTTCGACATCTTGCAACTTGTCAGCTTTTTCAATGGCTTGCTTTAAAGCCGGCGTCAAGTGATCTTGTTCAGCGATCAACTTCATCACATCTGCCTTACGACTCTCTAGACTCGCAAGCCGATCATAGTTATCTTTAATTTCGCGAATTTCAACTTCATCTAAGTTACCGGTACGTTCCTTTCGATACCGTGCGATAAACGGAACGGTGTTGCCTTCGTCCATGAGTCCGAGAACCGCTTTGATCTGTTGCGGTTTAAACTTCGTTAGCGTTTGATTAACTAACGTTAAAATCTGATTATCCATTATTTCACCCAATCTTTTAATCTCATTACATTATATTATACGCGTTTTACCCCAGTTTCCGCACCGAATGACCATCTGAAAATTGTCGTTGACTGTCACTACCAATCGAAGCCATTACCGATACTGTTCACACATTGGTTGTGAGCTGACAAAAACTAGCCCCATTAGGCTAAACGAGCACGGCACGGCCGCACAGTTGGCTGCCCCGCAACCAACAATAAAACGCTCGGCAACGCATAAACGTTACCGAGCGTTTTATTAGTGTGCTAAATCCAATCACCCAGATTAGCGCTCCTACATGACTGTATTCATGATCCGTTGCACGTTATTTGAAACGCGGCCCATTTCAGTCTCTTGATCCGTTTCAGCCTGATTAAAAGCAGCCACATCAATCGTTTGATCGTCGATGTTCATGCTAGCCGTCATGGCCGCACACGCATTCGTGTAGGCTTCGTATGCTGCTAACAAATTACGATGCCGCCCCATTAACCGTGCGGGTACCGCAACTTTTTTCAACTGTGCCAAATTTTGTTGATACTGTTCAGTACCATCGCTAAATTCCATCTGAATATCATTGAATTCAGCTGGAACCATTTTGGCAACTGCGTCATTATCAATGGCCTGACGTAGTTTTTCAAAAGATGGGTTTAATTCTTCACCCATTTTTTCAGTACTTTCGATAACTTTAGACAGTACTGGCATATACGTTTGAATCGTTGCTTTTTTCATGTACAAACTCTTTTCTTTAAATTAGTTAGCCTTATTTTACCCCTAATGGGTGGGTTATGCGCGCCGCATGTGTCGACGTTGGAAGAACTTAACAATTTCAACAATCACGACCATCGATAAGGAAGCTAAGGCCACGATTCCCCATTGGTAAGCATCCAAGTGACTCACATGGAATAACCCATTCAGACCGGGAACGACGATTGTCATCGCCAGCATCACAAATGCAATTAGAATCGCCCAATTAAAGAACTTGTTTCGGAACAAGCCGACCGTAAACAACGATTCATGAATAGATTTGGAATTAAACGCGTGAAACAACTGAATCAAGCCAAGGGTCGCGAAAGCCATCGTTAACGCATCAGCATGAGCTAATGAGGCCGTTGCGTGAACCGGATACGTCAAAGCTAACCAGTACACGAGCAACGTAATGCCACCTTCCAGTAGCCCTTGATAAATAATACTGCTGAAGACCCCACCTGAGAAGAAATTAGAATTTCTCCCGCGCGGTTTATGCTGCATAATGTTCTTTTCAGTTGGTTCAACGCCTAAGGCAATTGCTGGCAAGGTATCGGTCACTAAATTGATCCATAAGATATGCACTGGTGCCAAGATTTGCCAGCCCAACATCGTCATCACGAACAAGGTTAAGACTTCCCCTAAGTTCGCTGACAAAAGGTACTGAATCGCCTTTTGAATATTGGCGAACACTTTTCGGCCTTCCTCGACAGCAACCACGATCGTGGCGAAGTTATCATCAGCCAAGACCATGTCACTAGCCCCCTTGGAAACTTCCGTCCCAGTGATTCCCATACCAATACCGATATCAGCAGCCTTCAAGGCGGGCGCATCGTTGACCCCATCACCAGTCATAGCAACAACTTTGCCTCGTTTTTGCCATGCGTTCACGATTCGAACTTTGTGTTCAGGCGCCACCCGGGCATACACCGAGTAATCGCCGACCTTTTTGCCGAATTCCGCATCACTCATTGCATCTAACTCGGCACCAGTAATCACAGCGTCATCTTCGCCAGCGTTAATGATACCAAGACGGACGGCAATTGCTTCGGCGGTATCACGGTGGTCACCCGTGATCATCAACGGCCGAATTCCAGCTGATTTAGCTTCTGCAACGGCTTGCTCAACTTCTGGCCGTTCCGGATCAATCATGCCGACCATCCCGGCAAAGACCAGGTCATTTTCTAACGTCTCCGTATTAACAGTCGTCGGAACCGTGGTGATCACTTTATAAGCAAATGCTAAGACCCGTAAGGCTTGCGTTGCCAATTCATGATTAACAGTTAGAATCTGGTCACGGCTTGTCTTGGTTAACGGCTGAACGTCACCGTTACTTTCAATCTGAGTGACCCGTTTGAGTAATTCATCAGGAGCCCCCTTGACGGCTACTAAGAAGCGACCATCTTCTAAGGGGTGCACCGTCGACATCAATTTACGTTCCGAATCAAAGGGGACTTCTGTTACTCGGGGGCGGTCCGTCAATAACTGATCGACTGGATAACCCTGGTCCAAATTATATTGAATCAACGCTGTTTCCGTTGGGTCACCTGCTAACCCATCCGGCATGATCTTCGTATCATTACTTAAAATCATCACTTGCGCTAAATGGCTATCAAGCGGCAATTCAGTAGCGCGCGCGTCCACCAGTTCCTGGTTGACGACCAACTTTTCAACGGTCATTTTGTTTTGCGTCAACGTTCCGGTCTTATCAGAGGCAATAATATCGGTACTTCCCAACGTTTCAACTGCGGGTAATTTTCGTACTAACGCATGCCGTTTGGCCATCCGCTGGGTTCCTAACGCTAACGTGATCGTAACGATTGCCGGCAACCCTTCTGGAATTGCGGCTACGGCTAACGAAATCGCCGTCAATAACATGTTGATCAAACTCTCTTGACCACGCAGCATTCCGATACCAAATACCACTGCGGCAATAACTAAGATTAAAATCGTCAGCGACTTACCTAACTGTGTCAAGTTCGCTTGCAGTGGTGTGGTCGTCTCATCGGCCGCTTCAATCATGCCGGCAATTCGACCTACTTCGGTCTGCATCCCAGTCGCCACCACAATCCCAGTGGCCCGACCATACGTCACGTTACTATTCATGTACGCCATGTTTAACCGGTCCCCGATTGGTAATTCCCCATCGGCAATCATCTCCGCCTGCTTCTCAACTGGGACAGATTCACCCGTCAGCGCCGATTCTTCAACCTTCAATGACGCACTCTCAATTAATCGTAAATCCGCGGGAACGATATCCCCGGCTTCTAGCGACACAACATCCCCAGGAACCAACGCGTCACTCTTGACCGTTTGCAGCTGACCATCCCGTAAAACAGTCGCGTCCGGCGCTGACATTTCCTTCAACGCGTTGATGGCCTCTTCCGCTTTCGATTCCTGGAAGACACCGAAAATCGCATTTAATACCACCACCAATAAGATGATAACGGCATCGACGGCTTCCCCAGTAAAGGCGGCAATCAAGGCGGCCACTAACAGGACGATAATCATGAAATCCTTGAACTGCGCAATAAATTTTTGCAACAAGGAAGTCGCTTTTTGCTGATTCAACGCATTCGGCCCATATTGTTCTAACCGTTGCGTCGCAGCACTTTGCTGTAAGCCGTGTTCATCAGTGCCTAGTTCCTCATAAACGGCGGATAACGCTTGTTGATACTTTGGTTTTGTACTCATCGTAAGCTCCTTTTCTGGCATCCGAGCCCCACTCCCTAACTGATTTCCAGATAGAAAATGAGACTCATGTATGCACGCAAAATTGTGTGAACATACATAAGTCTCACTATTTAAGACAATACCGGATTGGCTTCTTGCTGACGATATTGCCGCAGAATATTTCTGCTAGTTACTCCCTTATGATTGTATCGTAAGAATACCAGATTCCATGGGAGCTGTCTAGCAAAATAATCGCTTTGACTACCTCTGCATTCGCCACAGCACTTGGATATTCTCACATTAAGCGTTTACATATTTTAAACCATTCTACCGCTTTTCCACCAATCCCACCAATATTACGGTAGTCACCATAAAATTATGTGCCTATGCAAAAAGGCGACCTGAAGCTGAATAATCTTCAAGTCGCCTTTTTAATTAGGTTAGCCGTAATCCTGATCGATTATCAGCTAACTAGCTTATTTCCAAAAATCATCAAACACAGTGATGGCCGCGTGGCGTTTGTGGGCAGTCTTTAAGTACCACGCCTCAATCTTTTCGGCCGCAGCATCGCTGACCGTCCGGCCTTCCAAGTAATCGTCGATGTCGTCGTAACGAACACCTAACGCGACTTCATCAGGTAATGCTGGCCGATCTTCTTCCAAGTCAGCGGTCGGGACTTTGTCATACAAATGCTTGGGCGCATCTAAAGCGGCCAGCATTTGTTTACCTTGACGCTTGTTCAATCGCCATAGTGGCACAATATCCGCACCACCGTCACCGTACTTGGTATAAAAACCAGTAACAGCTTCGGCTGCATGGTCGGTTCCCACGACAGCACCGTGCATTTCACCGGCAATCCCATATTGCACGATCATGCGTTGGCGCGCTTTAATATTGCCCTTGTTGAAATCATGAATCGTCAATTGGTTAGCTTCCAATGCAGTTACCATGGCATCCGTAGCCGGTTGAATATCCACCCGATCCGTCACGTCGGCTTGCATAAAATCAATCGCTGCCATCGCATCCGCTTCATCCGCTTGATTGCCATATGGTAACCGGACTGCGATGAATTGATAGCGATCATCACCCGTTTCCTGCCGCATTTCGGTAATGGCCATCTCCGTCAATTTTCCAGCTAACGTGGAATCTTGACCGCCAGAGATGCCAAGCACATAGGTCTTCAAAAAGGTATTTTTAGTTAAATAAGCCTTCAAAAAATCAATACTTCGACGAATCTCAACTTCTGGATCAATCGTTGGTGCAACGTGTAACGCTTTAATAATCTCAGCTTGTAATGGCCGCATTAGTAAGCTTCCTCCTCATCTTTATGGTTAACGTGGTCTCTGACCGTGTTAATAATATTCATTTTATGATCATAAAGTTTTTGTGACAAGTCGACCGGGTAATCCTGAGGGTTTAAATCCCGTTTGTATTCGTCCCAAAGTGCATCTAGACTTTCAAATGAATACTCCTTGATTTCATCTAACGTTGGTAAAGTATAAACTTGTTGACCGCGGTCATAGATGGGAACCAATAGTGGTCGCGCATCAAAGTCACTGACCGTCTTATTAATATACGTATAGCTTGGATGGAACATGTAAATTGATTCTTCGTTGCGCGGATCTTCATCGTACAACGTCACATAGTCACCTTCCGACTTGCCATCCGCACGCTTCGTAATCCGCCAAACTTGTTTTTGACCAGGCGTTGAGACCTTTTCCGCGTTATTTGAAAGTTTGATCGTATCAACCATCTGATGATGATCATTCTCGATCGAAACCATCTTGTACACGGCCCCTAACGCGGGTTGGTCAAAGGCCGTGATTAGCTTCGTCCCAACACCCCAGACACTAATTTTAGCACCTTGCATCTTCAAGTTTTGGATCGTTTTTTCGTCCAAATCATTTGACGCATAAATCTTGGCATCCGGAAAACCAGCTTCGTCTAGCTGTTCACGCACGCGTTTTGATAAGTAAGCCATATCGCCACTATCGATACGAACCCCTTGGAAATTGATTTTATCACCCATTTCCTTAGCCACTCGAATCGCACTCGGCACCCCGCTACGTAACGTATCATACGTATCCACTAGAAAGACACAGTCATGATGGGTCTCCGCATAGGCCTTGAAAGCTTGATAATCGTTTCGATAAGTCTGCACGAGCGCATGCGCATGGGTCCCGCTAATCGGAATACCAAAAATTTTGCCAGCCCGCACGTTACTCGTCGCGTCAAAGCCACCAATATAAGCCGCCCGGGTTCCCCAGATGGCCGCATCAAACTCTTGCGCCCGCCGAGTACCGAATTCTAGCAAGCCATCTTCACCGACAACCGACTTAATGCGCGCCGCTTTAGTCGCAATCAGCGTTTGATAATTGATAATATTGAGTAGTGCCGTTTCAATTAACTGACAAGTGGCCAGTGGTCCTTCGACTTGTAACAACGGTTCATTATTAAAGACCAAGTCTCCTTCACGAACCGCACGAATCGTCGCATCAAATTTGAAATTCGCTAAATAATCTAGAAAACCGTCTGAGTAGCCACCCAGTTCACGTAAATATGCGATGTCAGTTGCCGTAAAATGTAAATGATTGATATAATTAACAACTCGTTCCAGACCCGCAAATACCGCGTACCCATTTTGGAACGGCATCTTACGAAAGAACACTTCAAACACCGCATGTTTGTTGTGAATACCTTGTTCCCAGTAGGTTTGGATCATATTAATTTGATAAGCATCCGTATGCAAGGTAAAACTATCATCCGGATAGATTTGCGTCATGAGTATAATTCTCCATTTCGTAGGTAATAACCGTGTTTACAGTAAGTTAAGCTTATTTTAGCATTTTTTATAAAAGAATGCGCTTAAGCATCCAAAAAGTTGCAGAATTCCTTGATTTACCTATACTTTAATTATGATTAGAAAGTGAGGTCGCTTATGTCAGTCCCTTTTGACACGGTTAACATCTTAAACGTGCCGTTTATCAAGACAACTAACGCTGGTTTTGTTCAGCAACTTCAAACCGATATTCTCGCGCATCGCAATCGCTTTGTGGTGACCGCTAACCCCGAGATCTTAATGTATGCTCGTGAACACCCCGATTACCAACAGGTGTTAACGCAAGCGGACTATATCACGCCAGACGGCATTGGCGTCATTCAGGGGGCCCAGATTCTTGGCACACCACTCCCCGAACGGATCACCGGCTATGATACTCTTTTAACACTACTAGAATGGGGTAGCCAACAGCACCAACGGATCTTTTTGTTAGGTGCCAAGCCGGCCGTGTTAAAGCAAGTGACCACGATCGTTCAACGAGCTTATCCCGGCATCGTTGTCGCGGGTGCCCGTGATGGCTATTATGACGACGAACAAACCGTTGTCGACCAAATCGTGGCCGCGCAACCCGATATGGTCTTCGTAGCCACTGGTTTTCCTAAGCAGGAATTTTTCATCGCCGAACACCGCCAACGCCTCGATGCGCTCTGGATGGGTGTCGGGGGTAGCTTCGACGTAATTGCAGGCGCGGTTAAGCGGGCGCCGTTATTTTGGCAAAAACACCACGTTGAATGGCTCTACCGTCTGATTCAAGAACCAAGTCGTTTCAAGCGGATGCTCGTGTTACCCCGCTACTTGCGGTTAGTTAAAAAAATAGCGCGCCAGCAAGCCCATTAACTGGCAATCATTACCAGTTATAAGCCACTGCGTTACGATGACAATTGCTTTTGTGCGTGTACCCAGTCTTCAGTCATAAATCCAAAAATAGCTCACCTAGAATAACATCCTAGGTGAGCTATTTTTGGTATCACCACTCTAATCAGGTGCCCAGCACCCGACTGACTGGTTATTTTTCAAGATAAAACTCAAACCGGTTACCAACGTACTGGGTCCGCACGTATTCAAACGGTTCGCCGGTTTGCAAATACGAAATCTGCCGTAACCGTAGCAACGCATCGCCACGCCGGACTGACAAGTATTCTGCGATACGCTCAGAAGCAGACATCGCCGAAACCGTCTGTTGAGCCTTACCAGGCACTAAACTTGCCTTTTCTTCCAACGTCCGATACAACGAACTCGTAATTTCGTCCTTGGTGAACTGCTTGACGAGTCGTTCTGGAACTGTTGCGACCTCAAAACAAATTGGCACATCATCACCATAGCGAATTCGTTCCATCCGTAGAACTTGTTCGTTGGCGCCTAACGCCAACTTTTCGCTCTCAGATAGCGACGGGCTCGTCACGTGATATGAAATCGTCTTACTTGATGGGACCTTACCCTGGGCCAGCATTAGATCAGTAAAACTGGTGACACCGGACATTTTTTCTTGGACCTTCTGATTCGCGACAAACGTGCCGGCACCGACTCGCCGCTCTAATATTCCTTCGTCAACCAATGTCTGGATTGCTTGTCGAAGGGTCATCCGACTAACATCGAACTGTGTAGCCAGCTCCCGCTCAGACGGAATCCGGTCACCAACGGCCCACCGACCTGCTTCAATCGCCTGCTTAATTTGGTTGTGGATTTGAATATAAATTGGCGAACTCATGGTACTCATCCCTTACTTCTAATTTATTTAGCTGCTTTTTTACCGTAGCTATATGTTGCGACTAAATCTTGATTGCCATCTAAGATGTTGATATCAGCATCTTTACCGGCTTCCAATGTTCCTTTCTTAGTCAACCCAAATTCACGTGCTTGGTTGACAGAAGCCATCTTAACCGCTTCAGCAATGCCGCAACCGGTGAACTTCTGAATATTCTTGAAGGCATTAATGAATGTCAGGACAGAACCAGCCAAGTTACCTTCTTCAAGACGTGCTTGACCATCCTTAACAATCACTTTTTGACCACCTAATTCACTGATACCGTCGGGTTCACCCTTGGCACGCATTGAATCAGTCACCAATTCGATCCGGTCAACGCCCTTTTGTTCGTAAGCGAGCTTGATCATGTCAGGCACGATATGGAACCCATCACAGATCAATTCACAGTACATGTTGTTTTCAAGCATGGCATGACCAGTAACACCTGGTTCACGGTGCTTGAATTCACGTTGCGCGTTGTATAAATGCGTCACGTGAGTTGCTTTACTTGCTAATAATTGTTCACGAGTCGCGTTACTGTGGCCCACTGAAGGCACAATGCCATTTTCCAAGCAGTACTTTTCAAATTCACGCGAACCAGGATCTTCCGGCGCGTAAGTAATCAACTTAACCCGACCACCCGACAACTTGTTCCAGTTGTCTAATAAGTCAACGTTAGGATTCTTAATGTACTTTTCAGGTTGGGCACCCTTAAACGTCGCCGAAATGAATGGGCCTTCCAAATGAACCCCTTGGATAACCGGATTTTCATCGGCGGCCTTGTTAATACCGGCCATCGAATGATCTAAGTTTTCGTTGGATTGCGTCATGGTCGTACAGAAGTATGACGTAATACCTTCGCGGGCAACCATATCATTAACCATTTCGTTAATTTCAGCTGGATTCCCGTCCATTGAATCAAAACTATAACCACCATGGCTATGAACATCAATGAAGCCCGGTACAATCGTTTTGCCACTCACAAATTCGATATCATCATCGGGTTGGGCCACGTAGTCATCCATTGGACCAACCGCTTCAATTTCCTTACCGAAACGAATGTAGCCGTCATCGATCTTTTCTAGACCAGTATAAATGATGGCATGTTTTAACACTTTGCTCATGAACAATTCCTCCTTGGATTTATCTGGTTTAATTATAATCGGTATAGACCAAACTTGCAACCACCAGCACCAAGTAATTTAAGATTCGCCAAGTTCCTTCGCAATCGTCGCATCAATTCCCTTCACCACTGCGGTCATAAAGCCGGCCTCTTCCATGGCCAGTAATCCAGCAACCGTCGTGCCACCAGGTGAAGAAACTTGATCGATCAGGTCAAACGGAATTTTATCAGAAGCTAAAACATTCTGCGCACTGCCCAGCGTGGCCTGCGCCGCAATCTTAGTCGCTGCATCCTTGCTCAAACCGTGCTTGACGCCTGCGCGGGCCATCGCGTCAATAAAGAAATAGATGTAGGCCGGCGAACTACCTGCTAAGGCTGAAAAAGTTGGAAAATCTTTCTCAGCGATGGCACTCGTGGCACCAATCGCATCGAATAATTGTTGCCCAGCCGCATATTGCTCTGGTGTTAAGGCATCATTACCAACCAACGCCGTCATCCCGGCACCAATCGCCACGTTCACATTCGGCATGATTCTCAGAACGGGGAGATCAGGGACAACCGTGGCATAATCGGCCAAACTCAATCCTGATACCATTGTAATAACCCACTTGCCCGTTAAAGCTGCTTGAACTTCTTTTAATGCGGCCAACGCAATGTTCGGCTTAACTGCCAAAACGATAACGTCAGCAGCTTGTGCCACGGCCAAATTAGTGTCACAGGCCTGTAGCCCATTTTTTTGCGCATAAGGTTGATAACTCGCAGCATGGGCACTGTGAATATAAATATCTGCTGGGACGACCGCTTGTTGTTTTAACCACCCATCAATAATCGCGCGGCCCATGTTACCGGCACCAATGAATCCGATTTTCATCCGTAAAACGCTCCTCTGACTTATAATTTATATCATTAACCACTAACCGATTAACGGCTAGGCAGGATTAAACAGACATTCCCGCTTACTCTTCTACTATACCAATATTTGTGAAACTGTGGGTAATTAATCACTTTTTTCAGCTCAACTTTCACTATCAACAAATAAATATCACGAGCCACTCTATTAAGGTGATTGCTTATCAATACTGAAACCAATTGATTAATCTATTAATAATCGGCCTTCAATATGCGCGAAGCTCGTTGACAGGTCTGCTTGAACAAGCTAATGTAAACAGCAATCAAACACAGCGTTGCTTCCGAACACGGCTGTCTAAAAACAACTAAGGAGTGTTTCACTATGAACCAGAACAACCATTTCCGACTCACCTTATCAACCCTGCTGCAACAATGCCAGCAAGACATCACTAGTCTGCCCACGGCCATGCGCGCCGTCTTCAGCTGGCAACGGGGACTTAATGAATTAAAGACGCTTCGCCGCACCACTAAGTTGATGATGAGCACGATGCTAATCGTGACCATCATTGGTTTTATTCTGGGCCGCGATTACAGCCTACATGGCTGGATTGGCCTATTGACCGGGATTATGGTCGTGATTAACTTAATTCTGGTTGATCAAGGGCGACTGACGAACTATAGTTGGGGCATTATTGCCTGTGCGGCTTGGCTGACTACGGCCATCACCAATCGGCTGATTGGTGACATTGCGTCGCAATCATTTTACCTTATCATGCAATTTGTCGGCATCACCGTCTGGCATCGTAAAATGGCAGCGCAACCCGATGCCAGCGAACTGACTGGTCGTAAATTGAGCAAATTAGCCGGTTGTTCCTGGTTCGCGTTAGCCATACTCGTCTACGCCATTGTCTTACACTTTAGTAAACAACTTAACGGTAACCAAATCTACCTGGACGCGACCCTGTTACCACTTGGGATTGTCGGTAGTGTCCTCATGGTCAACGGTTATCGTTCCCAATGGGTTGCGTGGATCACACTCGACGTGATTAACGTTATTATCTGGTTCAACCAATTAAAAGGCTTCAGTCCTGCA
Organism: Lactiplantibacillus sp. C232; assembly: GCF_023806725.1. Lineage (NCBI taxonomy): Bacteria > Bacillati > Bacillota > Bacilli > Lactobacillales > Lactobacillaceae > Lactiplantibacillus > Lactiplantibacillus sp. C232. The sequence goes on along the minus strand of NZ_JAMSKZ010000016.1, from coordinate 7,852 downwards.
GCCGCCTCAATGTTAGCATTGCAACTAGTGATGCTCGCTAACGCGTTATATGGTGCCTACTTGTGGTTCTTCGGTCAAAACACTCAGCAAGATAAACTAGATACACATTAAGCAAGCTAACTGGCAATCAAAACCAAGCACTAATCGCTTCAAAGTTAAACACATAACTTTGAAGCGATTTTTTATTTGGGTTACCGTTCGGGTGGCTACATCCTTATCTGAAAAATGTCTATCAGTTTACATTTAGCGACGAGTTTGTTTAAGTTAGAACTAATTAACTGACTATTGAGGGGGACGTTTACCATGGTGACAGTCGTTCGTCGCACACTTCACGATAAAATCTTTATTATTGCATTAATTTGTGCTGGTTTAAGTTTGTTCATCGGGACACCCCAACTGACGGCAATTAATTGGGCTACGATTGGCACCTTATTTGCACTCATGATCAGTGTTCAATTACTTCGCGCGATGCATTTGCTTGATACTTTAAGGGACTGGCTCTTAGTTAAATCACACGATACCCGTCAAATGTGTCAATTATTCATCTTACTGGCCTTTGGTGGCTCAATGATTTTAACTAACGACGTTGCGATCCTAACGTTAATTCCAATCTTTCTCACACTCGCCCGGCGGCAGCACCTGGCCATTGCCTACCCAGCGACTTTAATTATCATGGCAGCCAATCTTGGTAGCGCGTTTACGCCCATTGGCAATCCCCAAAATTTATTTTTGGTCACGTTCTATCACGTTAATCTATTCACGTTTTTTAAATTATCGACCCCGTTAATGCTTGCTAGTCTAGCTTTATTAGTTGCCTTAAGCTGGCGGTTACCTCGGTTGCCGCTAACTGTAACACCAACCAAATCTACGCCCATTTCTCGCAGTCAAATCGGGCTTGCGGGCGGCCTGCTCAGTTTCATTATGCTTGGCATTTTTAATTTGGTGCCCATTTCACTAGTTATTATCGGAACGATTGTCGTAGGCCTCATGATTAACCGACGCGTCTTTCAGTACGTCGATTACGCACTACTCTTAACCTTTATCTGCTTCTTCATCTTCGTTAGCGCCATCAGTCATAATCCCGCAATAACGCATTGGCTCAACCAATTGACTCAGACAGCCCCCAGTGTCTATATTACTGGACTAATTACTAGCCAAGTCATCAGCAATGTTCCAGCCGCCATCTTACTAGCGAATTTCACGCCCCATTTATCAGCGCTATTTTTAGGCGTCAATATCGGCGGTCTGGGGTCATTGGTGGCCTCACTAGCAAATCTGCTTGCCTTAAAACAATTGTTGCCCTTCAATGATGAACAACCACTCCACCATTTTTTGATCGTGTTTACGGCCCTCAATGGACTTGGCCTGTTCATTTTAGGCCTTGGTGGCTGGTTCTATTTACAACTATAATTCAGTTACGCTGAGTAACAATTCAGTGAGAACTTGCAAACCAATCAACTTGAAATAGTGCGAAAACCAGTAACTAGCGTGACATCATAAAAGGAGCAGTCTCAATATCATGTGAGCCTGCTCCTTTTACGTTCTATCTCTGAGATGTTTAGTGATACTTAGTGCGCCTGATCCACCAACATGGCCGGAGTGACGATTTGCTGACCATCGTAGCGGTGACCCTTGATCACGCGTTTCGCCCTGACAAATTCACCATCGACCGTCAGCGTTAACGCACAAATTCCACCATCAAACAGGCCTGAACGACTGCCTGCATCAATTAGATATCGTGGAACGTCTTGCGCATCTGCCTGCATCTTTAAATAACCAGTGTGTGAACCAGTCAAGGTCTGCACCGGCGTATGACCAGTAATGATGACTTTATTGAATAAGTTCCGATGCCAACGGTGACTGCCAGTCGTGAAGTCATCATAATAGTCATCCCGAATCCACAGTAGGTCAGTCGTTGTTTGTTGTGTTAATGGGTATTGCCAGTTAACACCCGCGTGCATAGCCAGTAACCGACCATGTTGCCACATCAGCGGCAAATGTGCTAAGAAATCAGTATCCGGCTTTAATAGCGCACCATTTAATGCCCGCCGAACATGATTGGGATTGGAGGAGTAAATCCCTAATTTGCGCCAGGTCCGGTGACCACCGTTCAACACCCAAGTTGCGGTGGCATTGTCATCACCATGAGCTGTCCGTAGCCAAAATTCATCATGATTGCCTAGTAAAGCCACATCGCCGTATTCCCGTACCCGTTTTCTAACCATCGTCAGTACTTTTAGCGGCGCCAACGGAGCTGACTCGGTGGCATGACCAAAATAGCGTGCCGCCGTACCATCAATATAATCGCCCAAGAAAATCAAGCGCGTCGCGGTAACTTCAGGATCGGCTAATAAAACTGCCAGATCATCCGCGGCACTATGAATATCACCAATAAACGTATACAGCGGCATATTACTCCCTCCGTCTCATCGATAACCACGTGCATTAGTCGGGTTTAACGACCACCAATAACATCTGAAATCCTTGAACGGCATATAACGCGTGCCGGGCATCCTTAGGAATCACGATCGATTGTCCCGCAGTTAAATGATAAATGGTGCCTTCAACCGTAATTTCCGCTTCTCCACTTAAAATATTGACCATCGCATCGCCCTGGGCAGAATGGCCGCCAATCTCTTGGTCGGTTGCGACTGAAAATAGCGTCATACTTAAATCATCCCGTTGAACCAGTGTCCGGCTATTAACTTGATCATCATCCAGTGGAATTTGTTCAGTTAAATTGAGGACCTTAGCATGATCAATTTTGTTAATTAAACTCATTTGAATTCCTCCGCATCTCGCTATTAAGGCCTATTTCGTTTCTAATTGAATAAACTGGCACGGCTGCTCAGCGACCAACGTATGGACCGTATGAGCTGGCACCACTAACATCTCGCCCGCATGCACTTCTTGGTCGGTCTCCGTCGCCAAACGGACGGTCAAAGTACCATCAACAACCTCAAATAAGCGGGTCAGCGTGGATTGTTCAGCACTAATACTTTCACCCGCCGCCATTGCGTACATCGCAAACGGCAGTTCAATCCCTAATTTTCGAGCAAATGATTTACTAGTAATTGCATGCTCCCGGTAAGTCATCGTGGTTTTTAAATCAATTTTAGTTACCGCCATTTCAAATCCTCCTTGGTCATCATCATGGTCGCTTACGTTATTCATGATGGTATGGTTCCCTAAATTAAGCTTAACGCTAACAAACTCAATTTTCGAGGTTCGATTGAATAAACATCTTATAATTCTGAATAACTGACTACTAGTCATATACTTAATAACCACGTCATCTCTGGCAGGTAAATGCCTTTGCATCCAGATATGGGCCATGCAAAAAGCTGTCCAAGCGTCATTGCGACGCTGAACAGTCTGCTGTTACTACATTTGATAACAGTTCTGTGGAAAATTTGATTTATTCAGTCAACTAGTTGGGGCTGGTAGTGGGACAACTAAGGCTACGTAGCCTCTTCAACCAAATCTCATAGATCAAGTTCCAATACGACTTATTTTCGATAATAAGCCTTGGCCCAGCAGTTGCGACGCTCCCGACACCACTGTTCAAAAGTACCTACAAACATTTGGACATCTTGCGCAGGAATTAGTTCTTCCGTTCGCTGCATGTGCACAATATCAGATATCACCGGATCAAAAGTATACGTAACAACCAGATGTTGTGGGATTCTTCGAATAATCCCACCGTTACGAGTAATCTCTAATCGCATCGTCTCCAGCTCAAGTTGAACTTGCGAATAAGTCTCTCTGGAGCAATAATCGACAACATCATACTGCTCATAACATCGTTTATACCAGGCATGCGAATTAGCCGGCAAAACATCAAATTCACCACGATTCATACGATTTCGAACAGCACGGTTAGCGCGCTTCTTTCCATAACCCATATGTGCTTTAAAAATTGGTGTGCTTTTATAAGAACGACTCATAATAATTGTGATGGCCGTCATGACGCGTTAACTAGTACGTATTTTTAAAATTAACAATGCCAGCCATTAACCTCTTCCGTGTACTTACGGAATAAATAAATTCATTGACCAGACCTCCTATCCCATCTGGATCGTGCCCCAAATAGAATACTAAAACATATCACATTATTATTGATGATGGCAAATAAACAGACCGAGACAAAAAAATCCACTTCGTGAAGAATCCGTTACGCATTCTTCACGAAGTGGCACTACCCGCCGATATTAAGATAAATTTAAGCCAATAAAAAAGTCGTTACATCAAGATCCTAAGACCTGATTAACGACGAAAGGCGTAACAATTGGGCTAGCTGGGTTCGAACCAGCGCATCACGGGATCAAAACCCGTTGCCTTACCACTTGGCTATAGCCCAATAATGAAATGGAGGGGAGTGGATTCGAACCACCGAACCCGAAGGAGCGGATTTACAGTCCGCCGCGTTTAGCCAGACTTCGCTACCCCTCCGTAAATCATTCAACTATATTAGAATACATAATTTTGAATAAAAAATCAAGACTTTTTTCAAAGTTTTTTCAGTTTTTATTTCAAATCCAGAATTTGCGTATCTTGATACCACTCCGCCATAAAATTATTGGCTTGCCATTCATTGATACGCTTGAGTCCATAGCCCACTGCTTGGTCATAATAGGTGGTCTGACCAAACACCCGCGGTTGCGGATGGACGTGCAAATGACCAAATAAAACGTGCGCCACGTTAAACTGCTCCAACAGTTGTCCTAACCGGGGCGTTCCCATTAACGCGTTAGCCATATTCCAAAACCGATTATCATCAGAAAAACGCAAATAATCGATCCGGGGAACAAAGTGCGTCATAAAAATAACTTGCTTGTGATCCACAGCAGCCAAGTTAAGCTGCGCTTTTACTTGGTTGAGCATTAAATCAGTCCGCTCCTGATCGCTCATCGGCTGTTTAATAGCCCGGTCGATCCAAAACGCATTCTTCCAGTGTAAGAAGTCGGCCGCAGTCGTATCAGGGACCTGGGCAGCATACTGATAGTCATACCACCCATTATGTCCAATCACGCGCCAATCTGTACCAGAAATATCGATATACCGGTTATGCAGGTAGCCATCAAAATGCCCTGTTTCAAGCTCGTCAAACGAAATGCCATGGACCATGTCATGATTACCCGCAATCCAGTAAACACGCGTCTGTGCGCCTAATAGGGCCTGTAAATCGACGACAAACTGCTGACTACGCTGAAAGTCATTAAAAAGATCGCCAGCAATCAAATAAATCTGAACACCATTCTGTAAAAGATAGGTCGCCTGAGATCGCATCATCGCAGTCGCATCCACTCGATTAACATCAAAATGATTATCACTACTGAAAGCAATTCGTACGATGGTCAACCCCTCCAAAACAAAAAAGATATGCTACCACTAAGATAACATATCTTCGAGTAAATATTCAATTTAGCGAATGCCTTGCATCGACCGTTTAATCATTGGCACCATCATAAAGAGGATAATCCCTAAAACGACACTAACAATCCCGGTAATCGCAAAATATGGCACTTCGGTTTGCGTCGAGTAGAAACGGACAATCTGTGCATTAAGCGCACTACCAACCGAATCAGTTAGGAACCACATACTCATCATCTGAGAAGCAAAAGCCTTTGGTGCAAGCTTGGTGGTAACTGATAAACCAATTGGTGAAATCAACATTTCAGCAATTTCAACGACTGCCCAACTGGCAACTAACCACCATGGACTAACCTTCCCTGCAGTTCCAAAGAGCGCTCCAGGTACAGCCATCACTAGGTAAGAAGCCCCAGCGAATAGCAACCCAATCGCAAATTTAGTTGGTGAACTAGGTTGTTTTTTACCCCACTTAGTCCACAACCACACGAATGGTGTTGTATAAATCATGATGAACAATGGGTTTAGCATTTGGAAATCAGAAGCAGCTAGATGGGTAAAACCAAGATCCAAATTAACCCGATTAGCTGCAAATAACGCAAGTACGGACGAACCCTGTTCTTCAATTGCCCAGAATAAAGCAGCGGCAATAAACAATGGGATATAAGCCCGAACACGTGAACGTTCTGTTGCATTAGTCTTGTCAGACGTTAACATCAAAATAAAGTAAACGATTGGTGTCAAGATAACAAGCGTACTAATTAAACTAATAACATTTGCTAACGTAAGAGCATTCATTAATTGCATTAATAGTAGAATCAACCCAATCCCAACGATTCCTAAGATTGTCCACCGCATGATTTTTTTCAAATCACCGGGTTCTAATGGATCAGTTGGATAGAGGCTAGCAGAACTTAAATTCTTCTTACCATCAAAGTAGTATTGCAATAGACCAAAGAACATCCCAATCGCAGCTAAGGAGAAGCCTAAGTGGAAGTTAACATTTAAGCCGATCCGACCAACTAAGGCTGGTGCAACCAATGAACCTAAGTTAATCCCGAAGACGAAAATACTAAAACCTGCATCCCGACGTGTATCTTCCACTGTATACAATTGACCAACCATGTCAGAGACGTTTGGCTTTAATAACCCAGTCCCAATGACAATAAGTGCGATTGAAACAAATAGTGCACCAACTCCAAATGGCGTTGATAAAACGATGTGGCCTAACATGATGAAGACCCCACCAATAAAGACGGTCTTACGGCTACCCCAGACACGGTCACTTAGAAAGCCACCGAGGACACTAGAAACGTAAACTAAGGCCGAATAGATTGACATAATGGATGCTGCGGTGACTTGGTCAAATCCAAGACCACCTTTAGCGACACTGTAGTACATGTAATAGATCAGTAGCGCACGCATCCCGTAGTAACTGAATCGTTCCCACATTTCAGTGAAGAACAACGTCCGTAAGCCACGGGGTTGGCCAAAGAACGACCGATCCAGCTTTTGTTCCTTATCCAATAGAGATTCCTCCAAACTTCTTAACCAGTTTGTATTTCGTTTAAAAGTAACAAGTTTTGTTTCTTAATTAAACATAATAACTATTATACTAGCCTTAATCTTAATCAACAATAGCACTAACCGTTTTCTAATCTAATAACCATTAATTAAATTAATATCCACCATACATAAATAGTCTTAAATCCTTTTATAGCACCAAAAACTAGTTGATAGGACATTTTATAAGGCTTTTAGCTTTCTAAAATTAACACTAAATTCTAATTTAATATAAAATAATTAATAGCATTCAAATGCTGAAAATACGCAATTGGTATTAAAAATCTAATTAAACAAAAAACAAAACTGAAATTATCAACAATAAAGTACCGCTATTAAAATGGCTATGATTGTTCGCAGCATGTAATTTACAGTTATTGCGACTAATTATAATAAACCGCAAGATTGATATGTTAAGCATACCTAAAAAGCAGTGGCGACAATAGGCATCATCCTACTAAGCCCTTACGATCATTTTGATACTTCGGCATTCAAATAGCTAACATTCTTATATCAAAAAAGCAGCTTTGCGTTTGCGCAAAGCTGCCAATCATTTTATGTCTATTTAAAAATAAAAAGGCGAGAACCACGTCCCACCTCACAAGTGCCGGCTACCAGAGTCGAACTGATGACCCTCGGTTTACGATACCGATGCTCTACCAACTGAGCTAAGCCGGCATGATATAAAAATAGATGTTAACACAATTGCCAACATCTATGTCACTCCGACAGGCGGGCTCGAACCGTCGACATCTTGATTAACAGTCAAGCGCTCTACCAACTGAGCTATGTCGGAATAATCGCATGGCAACGTCCTACCCTCGCAGGGAGCGATCCCCCAACTACTCTCGGCGCTAAGAAGCTTAACTTCTGTGTTCGACATGGGAACAGGTGTATCCTTCTCGCCATCGTCACCACA